>DASZFN010001087.1:0-4405 GCA_035939715.1 Gemmataceae bacterium
GAGCGCCGAGGCCCCTAAGAGCGCCGGTTTCCGTGGCATTAGTGGACCGGTCGCATACCCTGGCAGGTTAGCTGGCTATACCTTTGGGCCCGAGGAAACAGCGCAAAGATGCCAAAGGGAATTACGGTTTTGTTTACCATCTGGACCCAGCCTTGAGCAGATCGAGGAAGGAACCGCAGAAAAGGACTTGCTTGAAGCGTGTCTCGGGCACTGCTACTATGCTTGAAAGATTGTGCTCAATAAGTAGTTCGGCGGCTTAGTTTCCTCAGGGGGTAGCTATGCTGAATCGGTCGGAACTGACCCTGGCCGTCGGTCACGCGGATGTAGCCGCGCACATGGCTTTCCACTCTTCTGCAGGCTATTTTCACACCGCCAAACTCGACCACAAGTGGTGGAAGGACGTGAGGACGCTGGCTCGGGTGACTGCGCCCCTTGCACTCAGCGAACGGGCATTCCTCGTCGTGGACGGTGACGTTCTGTCGGACATCACATTGTCGGATGGCGGCACGGCGGTGGTGTACGGCGACGTGCACTCCACCATACAAATGACCGGGCAAAGCGAACTTGTAATCGCTGGGGACGTTCTCGAAGGAGCGTCCATCTCTGGCGACGGCATTCTCCACGTGTTCGTAGGCGGGGACATTGCGGGCGGCCTCCGCAGCCGCGGATCCTGCCAGGCATGGGTGGAGAGCCACGTTCGCGGTCAGGTTTGGACCGGTCATCCGTGCACCAAGCTACGTGTGCTGGGTGATTGCACCGCGACGATCCGGCCCAGCGAGAAGCCGTCACTGCTCTACTTGGAGGTCAGCGGGTTTATGGCCTATGCGTCGCTGGAAGCCACCGCGGCGGTCGGCTATACCGAGTTCAACGCTTCGGTCGGCATGAGCGATCGACCCGCGGGGCTCTACCCGGAAAAAGCCGCTTGCGAAGCACTTCGGCAGCATCGAAGCTACAACCGCTGGGTCATCCGCAACATGGCCGGTCCCTGCGCATAGCAAGGGATGCGCGGCGTCGCTATCAGTTCAGGCTATCTGTGAGTGCGCCGCCGAACCAGACGCTGCTGAACTTGGTCGTTCGGCGGAAAAGCCGGCGTAATCCTTGACCGCCATGCCCAAGCCATCGCGAGAGGGTGACTCATGAGCATGCAACGCACAACCTGTCGGGCCGGCATGCGAGCCGTGGCGGCGCTCGCCGTGCTCTCGGCCTGCGGCCTGCTCGCCGCGTCCGACGGCGCCGCCACCCCGCAACCGTCAGTACTGCCCGCCCAGGCCCGCAACCTCCGGGCGCTAGCCCAAAGCGAAGTCAGCCGGGATTTCCTCAAGGCTGCCGAGGACGCCCCGCCCTACACCCTGCGGCTGGTCTACCGCCGCGGCAAGGCCCGCGAGTGGCTCGACGCCACCGCCTTCGCCCGACTGACGGCCGCCGACCGCGCCGGCTGGACACCGATGACTATTGATGAGGACACCTACCAGGGCCTCTTCTACGGCTCGCCGTTGGCCTATCTGCTGCCCCTGGAGCGGCTCGGCGGGGCCGGCTTCGGCGGCCTGCGGGGCAAGCGCCTGGCCGACTTCGGCCACGGCGGCATCGGGCAGCTGCGGCTGTTCGCCGAAATGGGGGCCGAGGCCGTCGGCATCGACGTCGACCCCCTCCAGCCCGTCCTCTACGCCGCGCCCGCAGACCAGGGGCCTCTCGGCAAGGCAGGC
This sequence comes from Gemmataceae bacterium, assembly GCA_035939715.1. Taxonomy (GTDB): domain Bacteria; phylum Planctomycetota; class Planctomycetia; order Gemmatales; family Gemmataceae; genus DASZFN01. The sequence goes on from DASZFN010001087.1 coordinate 1,704, forward strand.
GGGTCGGTGAAACTGGTCCACGGGCGGTTCCCGGCTGACCTCAGGACCGTGGCGGCGATCGGCGGCGGCTACGATCTGTTTCTCTCGAAGAACACGCTCAAGAGGGGCTACATCCACCCGGCAGAGAAGGTGGACCCGCGGATGCTCGTGGACTTGGCGGCCGACGACCCGGCCTTCCTGAAGGCCGTAGCTTCAGTACTGAAACCGGGCGGGTGGCTAGTGATCTACAACCTGAGTCCGGCCCCAAACGGCCCCGGCAAGCCATACCGCCCGATGGCGGACGGCCGTTGCCCGTTCTCGACCGAGGACCTGGCCGCCGCCGGCTTCGAGACGGTGGTCCGCGACGGCGTGGATGATAAGGCCGCTCGCGCGCTCGGGGCCGCCCTTGGCTGGGACAAGCCGCCCGACAACATGAATCTGGAAAACGACCTGTTCGCCCTGGTCACGGTCGCCCGCAAAAAGCCGCTGGGGGGCGAGGCTAACCGGCATCCAAGAGGTGCGCCGGCTGCTCCGCAATGAGCGCACCTACAGGCTTCGTCCCAGAGGCCCGACTCCTGCGTAGAATTTTGCCTCAGTCAAATGCTAACGGTAATTCGGGTTCTATTTAGCATCTGCGCGCGGAAATTCCCGTGCTAGACTTGGCCATAGTTGTCGCCCTACAGTTCGGGCCACCAACCAGGGTCAAGAGACCGACAAGCACGTGAGCTGCGATTTCCTGCGACGGCGCTTCAGCGCCAGTCCACGCCGGTGAGCATCTTGCCCTTTTCCGAACGCACAACCTTGGCATTGCCGCCATCCACATCGGCGACGATGAGGCGCGACTCAAACTTCTTCAGGTCTTCCGGGGCGAGCCAGTGAACTGTGCCGATGACGTAGGCGATGTGCTTGCCGTCCGGCGCCCAGGCACACGCGATTACCTCGGCATCCTTCGGGATGCCGGCCACCGGCTTGAGCACGCCGGGTATATCGATGTCGATCACACATGGTTTGCCGTTATGCAAAACGAGCGCACGCCGGCCATCGGGTGAGAGCCCGGCGGCAGCAACCCAGCCGTCCGGATCCCCCCGTTTCAGATCCGCCAGAAGTTTTTCCTCGGTGCCCGCGGCCGTCATGAGATGAATGGATTTCGAGTTCCAACTGTCTTTAGTGCCGACCGATGTCGCGAGGAAAAGTTTGCCGTCACGCGTTTGATCCGAGACCAGGTAGTGCTTCAGCACGTTCAGGCGAGTCACTTGCCGGGTCTTCAGATCGATTCGGAAGTGACGTACCTCCTTGGTCGGTCCTCCGAGGTTCACATGCAGCTCTTGGCCATCCGGCGACCAGAAGAGAACGACGAAGCCGGCGGCCTCCTTCAATTCAAACTTGGTGCCGAAACCCTTGCCGTCGAGCGCACGAACGCACACCACCGGATGGAAGCTATCGTCGCTGGTCCAAAAAGCCAGCGACCGCCCATCCGGTGACAGGCAGGTCGCGGGGCGGGGGTAGGCTTCCATGGACGGCAGCTCGATGCGGCGTTCATTCTTACCGTCGGGGTCCATCAGGTACAGTTTGCCGTCGCAGCCATACAGAATGTGTTCGGGACCCGCAGGATTTGGCACTTCGTACTCCACCGACGCAGGTCTTGCGGGCGGGTCGTCGGCCCAGGTGAGGTTCCGCGCCTGCCAGAGCGTGGCCGAGCCCACGATCGTTACGGGGATGACGAGCCACGCCAAGTGTTTCAACTTGTTCAACAGCATGATTCGAAATACCTCCCGCGATAATGTGGCAACCGTTTCCGACACTGGACCGGCTCCGGCCAGCCGCGTCGCTGCATCGGCCAGGGCCGCGCCCACGCCGGCTGCGGGCCGGGCACTGTCGAACAGCAGCGTCAACGCACCCGCCGACAGGGCAATACCACGGCCACGCAGTCGGCGTGCGAGCAGCGTGCGGGCCTTCGCCAGCCGGCTTGAGAGCGTTCCTTCCGGGATGCCGAGCCGGACCGCCGCCTCCTTCCGAGGCAGGCCATCCAGGTCGCACATTAACACGGCCGTCCGTAAATGCTGCGGCAAGCGAGCGATTTCCTCGTCCAGCGCCTCGAGAGCATCGCTATCAACGGCCACGACGGCGGGGACCGGGCAGTCTGGAACCAGCGGCATTGGGACCTCTCGAAAACGGCGCCGAGCGGATCGCGTTCGGGCTTCACGGGCCGTGCGGACCGCGACACCATACAGCCAGGCACGGACGGCTTCGCGCGGCTTGACGTCGTCGGCTCGGCGGGACAGCACGAGGAATGCCACCTGGAACGCGTCCTCGGCAAGATGCTCGTCGCCGCACACGCGCCGGCAGACTGCCAGGACCATCGGCCCATGCCGGTGCACCAGGGCCGCGAAGGCATCCTGGTCCCCATTCGTGACAAACCGATCCAAGAGACAACTATCGGAGACGATCGCCTCCGATATGCTGCCGAGCGAGCGGCGCTTGACCGAGGTCACGAATGCCGAGAGGACGACGTTGGCCAAAAGTCCTTCCTGGCTCAAGGGACCGATGCGAACGAGGCGCTCCTGCCAGCTCGTCCGAGATTCCGGGTGAACCACCACGGCTCACGAAGAGTATTGGCAGGAAACCGCCCGGCGCGTCGCGGGAAAAAAACCAAAAAACCACGAGTGACGGGGCAAGCTGCATAGGTTCGGAACGACCCAAGAGTGTATCAGCGGCCTGGTCAG
>DASZFN010001088.1:0-4267 GCA_035939715.1 Gemmataceae bacterium
CTGCGTGCTGGAGGCAGGTTTGCAGGGTCGCTCGTGCGGCAGCAAGACGCGCTTCGGAGCGCTCGCGAAACCAATCCCGAAAACCCAGGTCGAACTCTTCCCGGATCTCATCCCGGTGCGGCGACATGAGGACCAGACTAATCGGCTCGCCGGCGCGGCGCGCACAGCCGCCCATCAAGGCTGGAACCGTCAGGCAGGCGCAAAGCCACAAGTGGCAGCGCCGGGCCTGCCCATTTGCGGTAGCCGTAATCACTCTGCTGTTCACCGTTTCCCTGCGCCGGGGTTGCCGCTCACTTGCGTTTGTAGGCAAGCAAGAAGTCTTCGAAATGGAGTTGCTTGTGGCCGTTGCCTGAGTCGGCGAAGAACTCCTCCAGCAGCTCGCAGACCAGGCTCGATTGGATGCGATAGTAATTGTGCTTGCCGTCGCGGCGGTAGCCGACCAGGCCGGTCATGCGCAAGAGCGTCAGATGATGGCTCACCGCCGGCTGCGATTGACTGAGAAGCTCGCAGAGCGCGCTGACATGCAACTCGCGGTCCTGGGACAGGGCCAGCAGGATCTTGAGTCTGGATTCATCCGCCAGTTGCTTGAAAATCTGTGCCAGGCCGCTGATCGTGCGCGGGGCCACGCGCAGCGGCGACGAGTCCTTGGGCGGAATCTTGGTCCCTCGAGGCTTGGAAGTCAGGGCCGAGAAGGTGTTCAATGCAGATCCCTCCTGATGATAGCTGAACGCGCCAAGACGCCTAGTAAGATACTCTCTCTCAGAGAGGCGTCAAATGATTTCTTGGAAATTCGCCACCCTCTTCTCGGCCCTGTGTCAGCCACGTAGCAGTCCGTAGTTCCGCAGCGTCTCGCGCACGCGCCCTTCGCCCGCCGCATCCAGCGGACACAAGGGCAAGCGCAGTTCTCCGGTGCCACGGCCCAGTAATTTCATCGCCGCCTTGAGCGGGATCGGGTTCGTCGCCACGCTCAGCATGTCCCGGCATAGAGGAAACAGCCGCTGGTGCCAGTCCCGGGCCTCGCTGATCTTTCCGGCGTCGAAGGCCTGCACCATGCTCTGCAAATCCCGTGGAATAATATTGCCGACCACCGAGACCACGCCCCGGCCGCCGATGCTCATGAGCGGCAAGGTCAGGCTGTCGTCGCCGCTCAGGATCGTCAGGTTGCACAGGGCGGCGATCTGCGAGGCCTGGTCCAGCGAACCGGTCGCTTCCTTGATGCCGACGATATTGGGCAGTTCTGCGAGTCGAGCGATCGTTTCCGGCAAGATGTTCGAGCCGGTCCTGCCGGGAATGTTATAGAGAATAATCGGCAAATCCGCCGCCTCGGCCACGGCGGCAAAATGCCGGTAATAGCCTTCCTGCGTCGGCTTGTTATAGTACGGGCCCACCATCAAGGCCGCATCGGCGCCCGCGCGCTGGGCGAAGCGGGTCAGGCGGATCGCCTCGCGCGTGCTGTTGGAGCCGGTGCCGGGCATGACCTTGAGCCGGCCCGCCGCGCGCTCCACGACGGCGGCGATCACGCGCTCGTGCTCTTCGTGGTCCAGCGTCGGCGATTCCCCCGTGGTGCCGACCGGGGACAGGCAATCGGTCCCTTGTTCGACGTGCCAGTCCACAAGGCGGTTCAGGTCGGCAAAATCCACCTCGCCGTTGCGAAACGGCGTCACCAGCGCCACGGTCACACCGGCAAAACGTTCTCCCTTGGTGCTCATTTCCTGGTCCGCAACCTCAAATGCTCATGCTTGCAGATGGCGATGCGATGCTCACCTTACCCAAGGATGCGCGCAGATGCAAAGGAAAACTACAGATTGCTTGCAGAACGGCAAAATAATTGCCCAAGTCGAACGAATTACAAGTTGGGAGTAGGGGTGTGGCGGCAAGTCTTAACTTGCCGGGCGGCACGGCAAGTTGGAAACTTGCCGCCACAACGCGAGTAAACCGCATGAATCAATTCATCGAAGACGTCCGCTTTCACTTTCAGCAGCTTTTTTGGGACGATGTCCCGCGCCGGCGCGTTCTGGTCGATCTCGCCCAGATGAAACGCCAGGCACGGCAAGCCGTCACTGCCCTGGCCCGGCAAGAAGCGATCAAGAAAGAGCTCAGCAAACGCCTTGTGGAGCACGAAAACAGAAGCGCTTTCCTGGCGGCACGCATCCAGATCTATTTGCACGTCGGTGACCACCCCAACGCCTGGCGTTACGCCCTGGAGCTCGATCGGCTCAGCAAAATCACCGAGCAGGAACGCAGCGCCTTGCACCGGGCGCAACGGCTTTACCAGGTTGAACGCGCCCACCTCTGCCATCTCACTGAGCAACTGGCCGATCTGTAAGCAATCCGATAGGCTCAGGTAGGTCCCAGCGGTTCAGCGGGACCTTGTGGCCCCGTCCAAGCCGCAAATATAAGTTTGCCAGTTTGCCACGTTTTTTGAGCCAGGGGGGCTCATGCGGTGAATGTGTCTGAAGCTCTCGTCAGCAGCAGGGCCGTGGTCTTTGACGCCGTCGGCACGCTGATCTATCCCCAGCCTCCAGCCGCCGTTGTCTACGCTGAGGTCGGGCAACAATTGGGGAGCCGGCGCACGGTCGAAGAGATCAGGGCGCGCTTTGCGGCCGCATTTCAGCAGGAAGAGTTGATCGATCGCCAGGGGGATTTCCGCACCAGCGAAGAGCGGGAGTTGCTGCGCTGGCAGCGGATAGTGGCCGCCGTTCTCGATGATGTTTCCGATTCAGATCGCCAGGCGTGTTTTCACAAGCTGTTTGAGCATTTCAGCCTGCCAGGGGCCTGGCGCACGAACGAGGACGCCGCAGGAACTCTCCGAAGTCTGGCGGCCCGAGGCCTCCGAATTGCCATCGCTTCCAACTACGATAACCGCCTTCACTCCGTGGTTGCCGGCAAGCCGGAACTTCAGCCGGTGTCGCACCTGATCATCAGCTCTGAAGTCGGCTGGCGAAAACCCGCGCCGCAATTCTTTGCCGCTGTCGCCGAGGCTTGCAAAGTCGCGGCCGCGCAAATTGCCTTCATCGGCGACGATCTGGTCAATGATTATCAGCCGGCCGAAGTAGCCGGCATGCGTCCGGTGCTCCTTTCCAGCGACCGCAAGGGGGTCGAAACGGGGCGGCTGCAAATTAGCAGGCTGTCCGAATTGCTCTCATAGTGCAGGGTTTTGACCTGCCTGCGCAGAAGGCAAATTAAAAACCTGCCCTACGGCTATTTCGCCGGCTTGGGAGCCACTTTGTCCAGTAACTTCAGGGACGCTTCAACGAGCCGCTGACCGGTGTCGATCGACATCTTGCTGCTCCGCGCCGTGCGTGGCTCGTAGCCGCCTGCCACAAAAGCCTGTGCCGTGGGCACGTAGCCGATGTAGTCGTTGGCCAGGCTAACGAACCAGGTTGGCTTGAGCGGAGACGCCTTCTTGATGCGCAGAGCGTGGTCGCAAAAATATTCCGCGCCGTTCGTGCTGATGCCCAGCGGCCCGATGCGAATGGCCTGCACTTCGCAGGGAATTCTCGGCGTCCGCTGCCGCTCCTCGGCAACCAGTGTGCGCTCCCTGACATAGACGTCTTCCACGCCGGTGCCGCTGCCCAGCCCCAGGGCCGGCCGCTCCACGTCCGGGTCGGGATCCGGACGAAGCGGCAGAAGCACGCTCTCGACCATTGCGGCAAGGGGCGCCTCGGGAAGCCAGCTCAGGCGATCGATCGTGCGGATCACTTCGCCGGCCAGTTTGTGGCCCATCATGTCGGCGTGGTCCGCACCAAATTCCCTGGCCGTGGACAGGTTGTCCACCTGGGTGATATCCCCGCACGCGCCAAGCAAAAAGACAACCGGCGTATTCGCGCCGTAATGTCCCTTCAAGTGCTTGCGCAGGTAGCCTGCGTAATCCGGGCTAAACTGCTCGCCTCCCACCACGGTGCTATGGCAGGCGAAGTTTACGACCACGCCGGCTACCTTACCGTTGGGCGGCCGGGCCGCCAGCACGCCGACGTCGGGATCTATTGGTCCGGCGGGGGAAACGATGTCTCCATGATGCGGCGTTCCGGGCTTTCCCGGATGGGTAATCTCGCGGCCGTCGCGCATCAGGAAGCGGCGGTTGAAGGAGATCGAGCCTTCCGTGCCGACGCCGATACCAAGTTCCGAGGCGTGCAAATTTTGCCAGGCCGTTTTCACCGCGCCGGCAATCGCGCCGACCACCTTGTCCAGGTAGGCGGCATCCGCGTCGGAGCCTAGGCAAGAGGCGATGGGCCCCCCCGTGTGCGTGTGGCTGGCGCCGATCAGC
>DASZFN010001089.1:0-8982 GCA_035939715.1 Gemmataceae bacterium
GATACGTACCGCCTTGCAGACGAGCGCGCTTTTCTCGATCTGGGTGTGCAGGAGTACTTCGTGGGTGAAGGCGTCTGCCTGATTGAATGGGCTGACCGCGTGGAGCGCTCTCTGCCGGCCGAGTACCTGCGCATTACCTTCGAGGTGACCGGCGAAACGACGCGCAAGCTGACGGTTCAAGCGCTCGGACATAGGTACGAGAAAGTCTTGCAAGGATTGCAACCGGCAAAATGAGCTCAGGCTCCGTCCAGCTCTTTCAGGACATGTAACCCGGGCGCGATCCGCTCCCGTTCCATCTTCTTCACTAGCTCATAGATGCGACGATTGGCCGGGCAGGGCCGATCTCCGGCCAGGTCGATGAGGTAGCGGTTATAGTAATCGATTTCGGTGCGCCCCGCCGGAAGGTCCGCGTACATGGAGCAGTAAGTCCCGCGCAGCGAAGGGTAGAATGCCCAACTCAGCATGCGGGAGATCACCCGGCTGGAGAGGATGCGGCTGACCGTGTGCGGGTGAAAGGGTCCCACTTTCCCGAGCGCCACGCCGGCCTCGGACAGGATTGTGTAGTTCTCTCGAAGCAGGTCGAAAAACCAGCGCCGCGCCGCAGGCACCGACAGAAGCTGGCCGTTGTGCAATCCCGCCGCCGCCGCCAGGGGACTGATCGCCGCGTTGTACATGAGCTTGGTGTGTTTGTAAGGAAGGATGTCGGGCACCAGCTCGACCTGGAATAATCCTGCTTGCGAGAGCGCTTGGCCGAGAAAGACCAATTTGCCCTTCAAATCTTCATCCAAAGGCCGCCCGCCGTTGCGTCCGCCTAGATGAAGTTTGCCGGCCCTTGTGATCCGTGTATGGCATTGATGCGGATGGCATTCCGAGACAAAGGACGCGATTCCTTCCAGCGCAACACGGGGATTCTCCAGGGCCTGATCGAAGCCGTTCTGGATAGGAATGAGCGTCAGCGTGTCCGGGACACGTTCGAGGACAGAAGAGTTGTCGTAACACTTGGTGCACAGAAGGACGGTCGCCTTCGCATCGGGGAGCCATTCGTTGAAGTGCACGAATTCTGCGGACTGAGTCGGATTGCGGTCAACGAGAACGCCTCGCGTTTTTCCCCAAGCTACTTTGTCCCGGTCGGACTCGACGAAAGTGACATCAATACCGGCGATACGTAGCGCGTATCCCACGGCGCAGCCAATGCCGCCAGCTCCCACAATTGTAACGCCGTTCATTGTAGATCTTGGCTCGAGTTAGCGAGCGAAGCAGCGAGGGCAGCAGACTTATTCGTGGGCAGCGAGGAAGGACAGATCGCGCTGTGCCGTCTCAATCATGGCGCCGCTATCCCCCTCCTGAAAGCGCAAATAACATAGCCGAATCAACTTTGCGTCCGCAGGCCAAGCGTCCTCGTAGATGAAACCCTCCAGGCAACTAAGAACGCCGTCCTGGACGAACAACAAATATCCTGCGCCAAGCTCCAGGCCGACTACTTCACTGTGAACATCATGAATGACAAGGCGCTGATGGTTGGGCAGCCGAGGGGCCGTATTCGGCACATGAAAGTCAGTAAAGAAGCCGACCCCCCGTGAACTCTCGGTTGGCGATGCTGGCTACGGCAAGCTGTTCTCTCAACGTGGCGAGAATAGGGTGGTCGCCGCGTAAGAACCACTCCATCACTTGACGCTCAAGCTCATTCACTTCTGTTATTTGCCAAGGGCTTGTAAGGTTCTTTTCGCTTCCACCCGTAGCGCCGCGTTCGAGCTCTGGGTAACTTCTTCTATGGCAGCATAAAGATCAGATAGGCTGCGTTCCGGTCGCTTACGATGCAGTTCCGCAATCGCCTGCAGCGCGGCTTCCATAACCTTGGCGATCAGGCTCTCGTCCGCTTTCTCCTGACCGTCCTTGCTGCGCAGCAGCAGGTTCTCGCGCAGATAGGGCTCGTTCAGCATCTTGCGCAGTACGCCCAGGCGCACGCGGTCGCTGCCGCGGTGGGCGAGCGCGACCGTGGCGTTGAAGGAAATGGTCATACCGGGAACTTTGGTTTCGGGAATCTCCGCCTGGTTATCCTCTTCGCGATAGCGGTTCAGGATGTCTTCGCCGTGGCCGTTGTCGCGATCCAGTTTGGCGAGCAGTGCGTTCATCTTTTCATTCTCGGGACCAGTCCCTTCCCAGAAGTTGAGAGCCAGGGCCGTGATCTCGCGCAAGAAAGGGTTCTCGTCCTCGGCGCAGCGCGTCAAGGCCTTGTCCACGCCAAGAGATTCGAGGCTGTCCTTATGGCTGCCTCTCAGATAATTCAGGGTCTTTTCGGCCAACTCCTGCCGGCTGCCGGGACTTGCGGCCGCCTCTTCTTCCAGCATGGCGAACACCTGCTCGCGGCGGCTCTCCGGCAGCTCTTCCAGGCGCTTCTGGTTCTTGCCCAGGCTGACCAGGGCCCAGAGCGCGTAGCGGCGCCGCTGAAAGACTGCCTTGGGATCGCTTCCTTCCGGGGCCACGGCCATGTCGCTCAGTACGGGAGCGCCGATGGGCAGGATGAGATTTCCAAGGCAGGCGCTCAAATACAGGAGCCGATCGCGCTCAGGTTGCAAGCGGTTCATTTCACGGTCGCGTTCGGCCGGCTGGCTTTGTCTTAACCGGTCGAGCGCCGCCTTCTCGTCCGCGAGATTGGTCTGCAACGTTCGCCGTAGCCGCTCGGCCAACTCCAGGGCAAAGCGCGGATCCGAAGCCAGGTGATCGTCGCGCAGCAGCACCTGGGCTAGACCCTCGGCGCCGCGCCAGCGCACGTCGGGGTTCGGGTCGTCGAGTTTCGCCAGGTATTCCTCGGGACTCCAGGCGCTGCCGGCCCACCACTTGATCAAGAGCGTGAAGCAAACCAGCACCGAGACAATGAGCAGCGGCACCAGGAAGAGCTGCGCGATAAATTTCCCCGAAGGCGGTTGCACAACCGGCAAGCCCCGGGACGGCTCGCTCTGGGGAGCCCATGACGAATCGGACATGAAAGCGGATTCTCCGTGCATGCCTGCGGGGATTTGATGGAATTCGAGTAGACATGGTTAGTGTAGATGGCCTGGGGAGCCCGTCAAGCCCGTCTCGCTGTAGGTTGGGATGCTGATCCTGACCGGGCCCGCAATGCGTAAGGATCAGCATCCTGACCTACAACCGTGTGCCTTGAACAGGATGAACGAAACTGCTAGGTTGGCTGAAACCTGCGACGTTCTTGCAAAAAGTCATGCTATGCCGCTGACGTTAGCACAGTATGCCAGCTATCTCGACACGCGCGACCTGACCTGGCCGGCCCCGCCGGAGGTCAAGCCGGCCAAGGCCAGGCCCCATCTGAGCCGGCTGAGCGGCATCCGTGCGGTAACCTGGAACATTTACGGCACGCTGCTGGCCATTTCGGGCGGCGAGCTTCACTTTGAACATCCCAACGAATTCGTCATGAGCGTGGCTCTCGACAAGACCATTCAGGAATTCAAGATATGGGGCGCGATGTCGCGCAAGCCGGGACAGCCTGCCGACTATCTCGCCCTCATTTACAAGAACCTGCTCGACGAGCAGCGCACCTTGCCAAGCTGCGGCGAAAAATATCCCGAGATCTCGGTCGATCGGCTTTGGGAGACCTTTATCAAGAAACTGTTCCAAAAAGACTACACCTTTGACACCGGCTTCTACGGCTCGCTGAACGAATTCAGCCGCAAGGTTGCCTATTTTTTTCACGCCAGCCTGCAGGGCACGGCGTGCTATGCCGGGGCGGCCACGGCACTCCGGCTCGTCAAGGATGCGGGGCTGATGCAGGGACTTGGGGGCGATGGGCAGTTCTTCACGGTGCTGCAACTCGAGCGGGCGCTGACGCGCCAGGATCCCGGAGCTAAGCTTGATGAACTGATCGACTCCGAACTGCGCTGCCTGTCCTTTGAAATCCAGGGCCGGCGGCCCTCGGAGCGGCTGTTTCGGCACATCGCCCAACGCTTCGGGCAGCGCGGGCTCAGCGCCACGCAAGTTCTGCATATCGGCTCGAGCGTGACGCACGACGTGGTGCCGGCGCGACGGGCGGGCTTCAAGACCGGTCTGTTCGCCGGAGACAAACATTCGCTCGACGCGACCCGCGAGCAAATGAAAGACGCGGCCACGCGGCCGGATGTCCTGTTGAGCGAACTGACGCAGATTGCCGACGTGATCAGCTGAGAGCCAGGAGTTGCTTATGCCGCCTGAATTACACTACGATCCGGCCAAGCTCGACCTGGAAAAAGTTCTGGTCGACCAGGAGGGCATTCGCCGCGTCAATCCGCAGCGCTTCGAGATGGAGCAACTGACGGCGATCGTGCTGGTGGATGACGAGCAGCACTTGCTGGCCGGCTACAAGGACGTGCGCGCGGACGAGTTCTGGACGCGCGGGCACATGCCGGGTTACCCGCTGCTGCCGGGCGTGCTCATGTGCGAGGCGGCGGCACAGCTCTGCGCCTACTACACGTTCACGCACGGTCTTTTGCAAGGCGATTTCATCGGCTTCGGCGGCCTTGAAAATGTGCGCTTCCGCAGTCCGGTGCGCCCCGGCGACCGCTTCGTGCTGATCGGCAAGGCGACCCGGCTGCACCGCCGGCAGACCATCTTTAACGTGCAGGGTTTTGTCGGCAGCACCATGGTCTTCCACGCCGACGTGATCGGCGTGCCGCTGTCGCGCAAAGAGGAGACCTGACCTTGGCCCGCGTCCGCCGCCTGCCGCTCGAGGAACTGGCGCCGTATCTCCTGGCCGCGCCGCCAACGCCCGGCCTGCTCTCCTGGAACACAGTCTTCGGCAACGATCAACCGGTGGAGATCGAGGTCGGCTTCGGTAAAGGGCTGTTCCTGCTCACGTCCGCGCAGGCGCGGCCGGATGTGAACTGGCTGGGCATCGAGATCGCGCGCAAGTACCAGCTCTTCACGGCGACGCGGTTGGCCAAGCGTCAGCTGGGCAACGTGCGCCTGGCCTGTGCCGACGCCCGCCTATTTCTCCGCGACTATGTGGCAGCCGAATGCTGCCAGGCGCTGCACCTCTATTTTCCGGACCCGTGGTGGAAGAAACGGCATCTCAAACGGCGCGTGTTCACGCCGGAGTTTGCCGTGCAATGCGTGCGCGTCTTGAAGCCTGGCGGCTGGCTGCACGTCGTTACCGACGTGGCGGAATACTTTCAGGTCATCACCGACATCGTGGCGCGGCACACGCCTCTGCAACGAACGGCCGATGCCGAGATAAGTTTGCCGCCTGCAGGCCAGGAATACCTGACCAACTTCGATCGCAAGTTTCGCTTGGAAGGCCGGTCCATCTATCGGGCCGGCTATCAAAAGTGAATGATGGCGCGCCTACGCCGCATCCGCAGAGCGCAGATAGCGCAGTTCGCTCAGGATTTCGCAGTTCAGCACGCGATCCAGACCGTGCAAGATTCTGGCGACCTGCGCTCCGTCGGTAACGCGATGATCGTAGATTATGCGTACCTCGACCATGCCGTCGGTCTCAATTGCGCCATGGTCCAGCGTGAATGCCAGAGGCGTCAGCGGGTGCAAGGCGTTGGCTCCCAAATCAGCGAAGCTGCACACCGCGAAGGTGCCGAGCGTCCGCGCCCGCCTGCCGCCGGAAACACCGAGATTAAGCCACCACACCATGCGCCGCAGAAATCGCGGCAAGCGACTGACGCGCAGCGCCCGCCGGTAAGCCGCAAAATGTTCGAGCGGCTGCTCCTTGAAGGCGCGGAGTTGGGCGTCCAGATGCACCAGCGCCTGCTGCTCCGGAGCGGCGATCCTGGCAAACAGCACGGCCTCGTCGCCGTCAAGTTGCCGCTCCACGGGGATGGCTGCCACGCTCACGGGATGTTCGTACAAGTGCGCTTTGGGGAAGCCAACAAAGGCGCGGCGGAGTTCCGGCCGGTTCGCGGCCACCATGCCCAGGGCCTTGGCAAAAATGGCGCACCAGCTGAGACGCGGCTGCGCGGCCTCTCGGGCGGCGACAAGCGCGGCAACGTTCAGGCGCCGTTGCACCGGCACCGACGGGATGCCGTGCGCAAAATGCACGAGATCGCACGCCAGGCGGCGGGACAGCGATAGAGCCAGCTTGCGGCCGATCGGGTGAGGCATCCGTGCACCCTCGGAAGGAAAGCGTCTTTGCGGCATCATGCGATTTCTGCACAAAAATGCAACGGCAGTTGCTTCTTCATAGCTCATCCAGAGCCAGCAGCAGGCGTTCGATTTCTGCCGGCGTGTTGTAATGCACCAGGCCGATGCGCAGGAAGCCGCCGCGCGCTTCCAGACCAAGTCTTTCGGACAGTCCCAGGGCGTACATGTTGCCGTTCCAGACATAAACTTGCCGATCGGCCAGATGCTGGGCAATTTGTTGCGGGTCGCGCTCTTGCGTGGTGATGGAGAAAGTGGGTACACGCTGCGCCAGCCGGCTTGCGTCCTTGATGCCCCAGATTTTGAGCCGGGGCCGATTTGCCAGAGCTTCGAGAAGATGGCGTGATAATTGCCTTTCGTACTGCTGCAGTAGTTCCATGCCCAGGTGAATGGCCTGGTTGCGGGTCGAGGGAGAAGGTGCTCGACCTGCCGTTGGCCGGGGCAGCGCAGCCAGGTAATCGACCGCGGCGACGACGCCGGCCAGCGCTTCATGGTTCTGCGTCCCTGTCATCCAGCGGTCGGGCAACGTCTCCGGCACGGGGCGCAGTTTGTACGCTGGCAATTCCTCGAAGATCGAACGCCTGGCCCAGAGGATGCCGACATGGGGTCCAAAGAATTTATACGCCGAGCAAGCCAGCGCATCGCAACCCCAGGCTTGCACGTCGATGGGCCCATGCGGGGCGTAATGGACGGCATCCAGGAAGACGCGGGCGCCGGCGGCATGTGCCCATTGAGTGATGGCGCGGACATCATTAATTGTCCCGACCGCATTGGAGGCACAGCAGACAGCCAGCCAGCGCGTCTTGTCGGAAAGCTGACTGCGAAGGCTTTCCTCATCGAGCGTGCAGTCTTCGGGGTGAATGTCAACGTAGCGGACCATGGCTCCGGCATCGCGTGCGGCCAGGACCCAGGGCGTGACGTTCGCGTCATGGTCCAGGCGCGTCACCATTAACTCGTCTCCCGGCCGCAGCGTGCGGCTGACGGCACGCGTGAAGTGGAGTGTCAGAGTCGTCATGTTCTGGCCAAAAACGATTTCCGAGCTGGACGGCGCGTTAAGCAGATCGGCGCCGGCTTGGTGGGCGTCGGCGATGATGCGGTCTGAGTCGCGGCTGGTGGCGAAGACGCCGCCGTGGTTGGCGTTGCAGTTCTTCAGATAGGCGACCATGGCGTCAATGACGGTCTGCGGCACCTGGGTGCCGCCAGGGCCGTCCAGGAAAATCGGCACTTGGCCTGCGCGGGTTTGCTGCAGAGCTGGGAATTGGCGGCGTAATTCCGCGAACCTCTGAAAGTCAGCAGGCAACGATTCCCTTTCACCCATGGTGGTTATTCCTTTCCTCTGTCTTGTCTCCACGGCCAATACCGCCACGCCAGCGCCCCCACGATGCATCCGCCACCCAGGAGCGTGTAAAGAGTCGGCTTCTCGCTCGCCGGCGAAACCAGATAGGCCCAAAGCGGGTTCAGCAGCGGTTCGAGTAGCGTAATCGTCCCCGCTTCCTGCGGGCTCACGACGCGCAGTCCGCGGGCCACCAGCCAGTAGGGCAATGCCATTTGGCCGGCGCCGAAAATGAACAAGAGGGCAAACTGAGAGAAACTTGGAGTTGCTTTCGCGGCAAACCAGATGAAGGGGAGCAAAACGACAGCGCCGGTAACGTGATTGATGACGGTCAGCCAGCGTGGCGAGGCGCCGCGGAGCACGCGTAGTCCGAGAATCACGCCGGCATAAGTGACCCCGCTGCCGAGTGCGATGGCGATCACCGGCAACTGAGCCGCTTCCCAGCCGCCGTAAATGATGATTCCTATGCCCAGGAGCCCGGCCGCCAAGGCGACGGAGCTGCGGCGATCGGCCGGCTCTCCCAACCAGAACACGCTCGCCAGATACATCCACATCGGCGCGGTGTACTGCAGGAGGACCGCGTTGGCGGCCGAGCCCTTGGCCATGGCGACGACGTAGAGGGCGTTCATGGCGGCGAAGCAGAGTGCGGTCGCCACCATGGCCCAGCGGAAGGAGATGTCTCTCGGCCGCAGCGCGGGCAGCAGCGCCAGGCCGGCGAATAAGGCGCGATAAAAAGCAATCAGCAAGCCCGGTAACTCCGGCTCATTCAGATGTAGCGAGGTATCCTTGGTCAGCAATTTGGTGAAGGCGCCGCTCGTGCTCCACAGCATGGCGGCAAGGGCGACCAGAAGGCGGCCCTGAGCCAGTGACGGGACAGACGAGCTTTGTTCGGCACGCACTTCCATAGCTGCGCAAGATGAAGGGAGCGCGCGCTTTTGTCAATCGACTTTTTCGGCAATACGGCCTTGCAATAGACCCGGCTGGCGATGAGCCGGCACCCCAGGAGCGTCGGAAAAATACGAGACAGCAATAGAAGAAGTACCACCACAGACGCTGCAACAACTCCGGCCTGGTGCTCATGCGGCTCAGGGGTTTCAAAAGATCGAACGGCTCGCAACCGGCTATAGTTAACGTGTCACCAAGACTGAGTGAAAGCAAGGAAAAGCAATGCTTGAAGTCAACAATCGTATTCGCATACCGCCGACCGAGTTTGCCTGGAGCTTTGTCCGCTCCGGCGGGCCCGGAGGGCAGAATGTGAACAAGGTTGCCTCGAAGGCAGTCCTTCGCTGGGACGCGGCAGGAAGCCAAAGCCTGCCGCAGGACGTCAAGGCGCGCTTCCTTGCTCAGCAGCATCACCGCCTGACCACGATGGGGGAACTGGTGCTGACGTCCCAGCGTTACCGAGATCAGGAAAGAAACCGGCAGGACTGCCTCGACAAGCTGCGCGGTCTGCTTCAGCAAGCGGCCTCGCTGCCCCGCCCACGCAAACGAACAAGGCCGAGCCGAGCCTCCAAGGA
>DASZFN010001090.1:0-4419 GCA_035939715.1 Gemmataceae bacterium
CCAGCCAGAACGCGGTTCTGCACAGGATTTGCCCGGCAACATCCGTGAACGCGGTGAGCAAGAGCCCGACGAAGGCCAGGGCGAAGACGATGACGTAGAGAACGATGCATTGATAGAAGGGCGCCAGGTCGTCGAAGAACGCTTCCGTGCGCACACGCCTCATGTCGCAACTGGCGGAGCCGTCGGCATGGCCCAGGTAGCCGTTCACCGCTTCATTGAAGCGTTCGGGGTCATTGTCGCCGTACGCCGTCAGCACGGCCAGCATCGCCTTGGCCTCGGGCGGGCCTTCCTCACGGGCTTTCTTCAGCTCCGGTTCGAACAAGGCCACGAGCTTTTCCATAGGCAGATCCTTGAGCTTTTTCCTGTCCAGCCCTTGCCTGGCCGCGGCTTGGTCGAGCCGCATCAGGGCGGTTTCCCGAATATCCTGCTCGGCCTGGACCAAGGATTGCCATTTGCCGTCCGCGCTGTCGGCAGGCACGAGCCCCGGCGCCTGCAAGTGGGCGAAGCTGTAGTACAAATCCAGGTGGCGGCGCAGCTCGAGCAGCTTCGTGTCGAACAGATCGAGTTTCTTCTCGTCCAGCTTCACAGCCCGCTTAGCCTCCCTTTCCAGGGCATCGAAATTATCCTGCTGCGCCAGCTCCGCAATGGAATAACGCCACGAGCCGGGACGGTGAGGCAGGTGCAAGAAGTCGACCAGCTGGATGTTTTCAATGCGAAAAACCTTGTACTTGGAGGCGGGGTTCTCCTTGCTCAAAGGATCGCCACCGGCCATCACATCCAGCAGCCACTCCAGGGCGGAATGTTCGTTCTTCTTGTCGTCTACGAAGGTGCTGCGGTTGCTAATCACCATGAGGCTGGTGCGGGCAAGCGTATCGAGCGGCTTGATGCGGCCGCTATCCTGACAGGGGATCTTGCCGGCCTCGGCGAAGTGCATCTTGCTCTTCGGGCCCACGGGAACAATTACGTTACAGAGATAAATCACGAAGAAGAGGAGCGCTGCGATCGGCACCAGCCACGACCAACCACTCTTGTCGAGGTTCGTCGGGTTTGTCGGCTTCGAAGTGAAAAGCGCGATCAGCACCGTCAGGAGGCCGCGCTTCGTGAGCATATCGAGAGGACCAAGCGATCCGATGTCAAGGGATTTTCTCGCACGGAGAAACCCTACCAAATGCAAGCCGAAATGGACCAGCATGCCGAGCGCCACCATGCCGCAGGCCCAGTAGGGCATCTGCGAGCCGGGATTATGCACCACTTGCAGGATCGTGCCGCCGTCGTTTGGAAAGAACCCCGATTGATAGAAGGTTTCGCCGTTATACACCAGCGGATTGTTCATCGAGATCTTGATGCCGTCACGATCTTCCTTGGACTCGGGATTCTGAATGCGGACCGTGCTCACAAAATCCTTGGGAGTTTCTGTACCGGGATACTTGCCATGTTTGAAATCGGTCAATTGCAGCGTAAACGGCTTGTAATCCCGTCTCGGTCGAAAACTTAGCTCATAGGTTTTGTCCGCCACTTGCAGGTGCTGTGGCGGAAATTCGAACTGCCGCAGCCGCACCATATGATTCGGATAAAGCCAGAGCGAAAGCAGGTAGGTGCCGAGCGAGGCGTGGGTCTTCTTGTCCTTGAATGTCACACGCACGGCAGGAACATCCTCGCGCCCGCCCGGGTCGACACCATTTTCCTGAGAGCGAGGCACAATGGCCAGGGCCTCACCTTCCGCATTCACGACAACGTCCCTCTCATCCGTCTGAGGTCCGCGCTCCACCAGGCTCGTGTTGGGCAGGTAATCCACGACTTCCACGTCCGCCGGCAACTGGGGATCGCTGATCGTATTGCCCGGTTTGAGTTTCGACGCGGGGATCACGACTACATGGTCCTTGCCCGGCTCCGAGGAATCGATGAGCGCCAGCTCCCTGGCGCTGCTGCCAAACATGGGCGGACTGCTGACGTCCGTAAAACCGACTGTCTCGTTCAGAGCTATCGTCATGCGCGACTCGACGGCAAAGATTCCCGTCACCAGTTCGCCGAGCATCATAACGACCACGCCGGCGTGGAGCACCAGGATGCCCGAGCGTTTCCAGCTAACCTTGAAGCGCACCGTGTGCGCGGCCAGCAAGTTGGCCAGCAGCAGGCCGCCCAGGAGCCAGCCTCCCGGAAACGGAAATGAACCGCTGACTTGCGTGCTTTGGCTGACGCGAAAGAAGACCTGACCGAAGCGCACGAAAACCTGCCATGGGATCCAGGCCAGCCAGGTGCGGAAATAGGTATGCAAGACCGTGCCGATGCCTTGATCGACCTGGGCCAACGTGCCGAAGAAGATCAACAGGATCGACAGCGCCATCAAGACGACAGTGATGCGCAGAGACGCCGCCGCCTTGAGGCAACGAATGGGAAACGGATCCGCCTTGGTCTGTGGACGCTTGACCTGGCCGTTGGCGAAATCGCCGCTGATCTTGACCCGAGTTCTTTCCGCCGTCTTGCTCATGGATTGGCTCCTTTGCCGCCGGCAAACTTCACCGATTGGAGGAAGGCCTCGAAGGCTTCCTTGTGCTTGCCGACCAGGTCGGCGGGCCCGGTCATCTTGAAGAACCAGGTCTCGCCGGCATGGGGAACTCCCACGCCGAGCATGCGGACGCGCGGTGCGCCGCCTTGCGACTCGGGGCCGGTGAGGTCCACGTAGTAGGCTTTGTCGCCGCCGACTTCCCGTTCCTGAATGTCCTTGCCGAGTTGCTCGCTGCTGATCTCTCCCAGCCCAACCTGGCCACGCCAGCGGATCACGTTGGCCTCCCGGCCGCCGACATCGCCCGCGAACTTCGTCACCACGACCTCAAGGGCGGTGCTTTTCGCCGTGTCGCCCTGGTGGGCAAAGGGCGCCATACCGCCCGCGAAGGGCGGCATCTTCTTGCCGCTGCTGGTTCCCGTGAAATCCACGGTCGTCGCATCGACGCCATCGACCTTAACGAGCGTCGTGACTTTTGGCAGATCTGCCTCTTCCTTGATCTTGGGCAGCGAGAGCTGTCCACGCCAGCGGTTGATGTTGTCGAGCACAGGGGAAGGAGACAGGTGGGTGATGGTCATCTCCAGGTTGTCGCCGTCTTCGAGCCGCAAGGTGGCATAACGCATGTCATTGCCAGGCTCCTGCTTCCAACCGCCTGGAGTTGTCCAGGCGACCGGCTCCGCCGGATTTTTGGTGAAGTGAAACGAGTGAAGCACGCTTTCAAAATCGTTTTTTCGGGCCGATACCGCGGCTTCGGGGCCCTGGAGTTTCAGGAACCACATCTGTTCGCCGCCGGGAATCAGTGCGGCCAGCATGCGCTCCTTGATCTTGATTTCGTCCCCGATCTGGAAGGCGGCGAAGCGCGGCGGTTGCGGCGCCGGGCTTTCCTTCCAGCCGGCCGGGACGACATAGGTGAGCGGCTTGACACTGGTCGCGACGTCGTACGAGCGAATTTCATCCTGCTGGCAGCCCAGCCCGACCGCCAGCGCCAGCATGGGCAGGATTAGCAGGAAGAGGCGTTTCACTCGCATACGGCTTCAACCTTCAACAGGGAATCTTGCAGACTCGCTTCCTTCTCTTACGCTCTTGACTTGCCTGCGGTCCGCGCGGCGATCAAGCGGGTAGCGCCGCGTACGAGCGACTCAAAGTAAGCCGAGGGGACAGCCAGCAGTTATCGTGGCACGGTCAGTGTCGGCAGTCAAGTCACATCGGCATACGGCGACAAGGTGCAGAAGACACGGCGGGTGGGGCGGGCTAAGCTCCCGGAACTTCAAAAAGAGGGCAGCAGTCACTCCTCTCTAGTTTCCCCAAAAGCCGATGCCCTGGCAATAGGATTCGCCGGTAGTGTCACGCTTTGCCGTATGGTCGCCTTTCGCTCCGCGAAAGGACAAGCTTTCGCGGAGCGAAAGCCGACACTACCGATTCGGCCGTGAGGATTCTGATCCCGACCGGGTCCTCATCCATCCGACTTCGGGTCCGTAAAATCAAAGCTCCGATCGGCACGAGGTTCCGGCGCGTCGGGGGCACGCCGCGGCGCTGGCCGGCGCTGTTCCCCCCGGCTCTGCCGTCGACTGGCGGCGCGAATACCGTACCAGCGGACCAGATTGTAAAGCACAAGGGCGAAGACCGGCCAACCCAACGAAACGCGCGTCCCCTGAATGTTGAGCGCCGCACTCTCGGGGTGAGTGCGCTGCCAAAAAACAATGGCGAACCCGGCTACCAGCCAGAACAGAGCCATGGCCAGGTTGAACATGCCTTGCTCCTTTTCCTCGCGGAGGAGATCGAAGACCCTCATTCATTCTTTGGCATAAGTGTCCTGCTGACAATCCCAACGCGATGTATAGGATGGTGTGGAGAATTCCGAACTGCTTCGCGAGGTGTCCCATGGGCTATCCAGCCGTTCCTGCAGCCGATCTGAA
>DASZFN010001091.1:0-9779 GCA_035939715.1 Gemmataceae bacterium
ACAACGGGGCGCAATTCCTCGATCGTATTGTGGGGAGCCGGCCGGACTGGGGCGCGCTGGAAGCTGCGGCACGCCAGTGCCCGCCCGGCAGCGAAGGCATCGGCGTGCTGCCCTTCAGTTCGCCGGAGCCGTCGCTGGGGATCAAAAAGGCGAAGCTGCAATGGCATCCGCGTGAACCCGCGGAACCAGGCACACGTTTCCGTGCGGCGCTCGAGGCGCTGGCTTACCTGATAGCACGGGCGATTGGCGAGCATGAGGAGGCCGGCCAGAAGATTAGCCGCATCACTGTCTCGGGAGGCATCGCGCGCAGCAACTTAATGTGCGAGATCCTGGCATCTGTCCTCGAAATGCCGCTGGAACGCTTGCAATCAGACGAAGGAGCAGCGCTGGGAGCGGCGGTCACGGCCCTGGCGGCGCTGGAAACGCACCTGCGCAAACAGCGCGGCATCCCTCAGCCTTTCAGCGTCGCGGATGCGGTGCCGATTCTTGTCCGCTTCCGGACGCCCGTGACACCTAATGCAGCGTGGCGCGAAGCTTACCGGAATGGTTTGAGGCTCTTTAATGACTTGGTCGATTTCGAAGAACAGGCGCAAGCGTAATCAACTTACATTGCCGGTCTTGACGAGTGCTGGTTGACGGGCTGCCCTGACGAGGCGAGCCTCGGGCGCAGTACGTTCCCAGGCGGAGCCTGGGAACGAGGGGTCAGTCGCTCTTCAGGGTTACGCCCACGGGAGTTTTGACGCCGTCGGCTTCCTTGGCTTCCATCTCGAAATGGCGCCAGATGAGCGGCCGGGCCAGCGGCTCGATGCGGAGCACGACTTCACCGTCCTGAAAGATGCGGACAGCGCCCGAAGATTGGCTCACGGCCACGGCAATGGCGTTGGTCTTCTGGCTGATGGCTGCCGCCGCCCAGTGCCGGCTGCCCAGGCCCTTGCTCAGCGTGATGCTTTCCGCCAGGACATCGATGTACATGCAGGCCGCCTCTGCGACGCCGTCGCGGCGAATGATGAGCGCCCCTTCCAGCTGAGCGATGTCCTTGATCTGCTCGCGCACCTTGCGGTCGCGAATGTCGCGCTCCTTGTCGCTGTAGCCGCGGAAGGGATTGAAATTGATCGACCGCGCCATGCTCATGACCTTGCGCGTGTCGCCAACCACGAACATGGTGCCGACCGGCTTGCCTTCGCGTCCCTCGCGGCCGATCTCCGTGGCCAGGTCGACGACGGCGCGCAGCGTTTCCAGGGGCACCTTGGTATCGAGCTTGCGCAGCTCCTGCGCGCTCAGGCGTTCCAGATGCTCGCCAAGATGAATGACGCTCAGGCTATCGATATGTTCGGGGTTGCCTTGTTCGGCTTCGATGCCATTGTAAAGCGCCACCACGTCGGCGCCGGTGTGCAACTTCTCACTGGCCACGGCGTTCAACAAGGCGAGGCTCATGCGCTCCTGGATCGGCGTCGGGCCAGGGTCGATTTCCAGCACGGTTAGGCCCGGCCGGTTTCTGAGCTTCTGGGTGAGCATGCCGTCCTGGGCCGCCACGAGCAGCCGGCAGCCCTCGAGGTGCTCCTGGACGGCGTCCCAGTCGAGATCGGTCTCGGAAAGGAGCAAGATGGCGTCCGCGGGCATTTCCAGGGCCAGTTGCCGGGCCGATTTCAAGAGTGCGATGGTTTGATGCGGAAGACCCATTAGCGCGCGCCGGCCTCTTGTAGCCCGTTTAAGGAGAAGGCAAAAAAGGTGTCTGGAACCCTACATGTTGGGAAACCAGGTATCTTGTATCGCGGAAGGTTCCAGACACCTTTTTTGCCTTCAAGTTCGAGACGATTTGCGGCAGTCGCCTGCTCCTTGTCCATCGTAGCCCGAGAGGGACGGCGGAGCAATCAAGGTTCGGCGATTCCGGGCGGGTTTTTGCTAAACCAGGGTGCACGTTCCGCAGCATTGTAACCCGAAGCGCCAGCGAGGGGCCCTCGCTGGCGCTTCGGGTTGCAATGCTGCAACATCCTTGATCGTCATATAGAATCAAGGTTGGGTTGCCGGAGCTGTAAGGAAAGGTGGGCAATGCAAGAAACCATTTTGCAGTCCGTGGGCCGCACGCCGCTGGTGCAGTTGCGCCGCCTGCCGGAAGGAATCGCCGTCAAAATCTATGTCAAAGTCGAGTCGCTCAACCCGGGCGGCAGCGTCAAGGACCGGGTCGGCTTGGCCATGATTGCCGAGGCCGAGCGGCGCGGCTGGCTGCGGCCGGGCGGCACCATCATTGAAGCCACCGCGGGCAATACCGGCGTCGGCCTGGCCATGGCGGCGGCCGTCAAGGCTTACCGCTGCATCTTTGTGCTGCCCGACAAGATGAGCAGCGAGAAAATCAGCCTGCTCAAGGCCTACGGCGCCGAGGTCGTCATCACGCCGACCAATGTCGCGCCCGACTCGCCGGATAGCTATAACGGCGTCGCCGACCGCCTGGCGCGGGAAATTCCGGGCGCCTGGCGGCCCAACCAGTTCACCAACCTGGCCAATCCGGAAATTCACTATCGCACCACAGGGCCGGAAATCTGGGAGCAGACCGAGGGCAAGATTACCGCTTTCGTTGCCGGTGTCGGCACGGGCGGGACGATCTCCGGCGTGGCGCGCTATCTCAAGGAACGCAACCCTGACATCAAGATTGTCGGCGCCGACCCGGAGGGCTCGGTCCTCTCCGGCGGCGCACCGCACTCCTGGAAGGTCGAAGGCATCGGCGAAGATTTCGTCCCCAAGACCTTCAATAGTCAGCTGGTGGATGACTGGGTGCGCGTGACCGACGCGGAGTCGTTTCACATAGCCCGCGAACTGGCCCGCCGCGAGGGCATCCTGGTAGGCGGATCCAGCGGCACCGCCGTCGCCGCGGCGTTGCGCTACGCGCGCCGTCTCTCCGGCGACCATCTGGTGGTGGCGCTTTGCGCGGATACCGGTCGCAATTATTTGAGCAAGCTTTTCGACGACCAGTGGCTGGCCGAGAACAAGCTGACCTGGAAGGCCATGCCGATCCATTCGCTGGGCGACTTGCTGCGCACGCGCGGCAAAAGGCAGATGGTGACCATCAGTCCCGACGCCACGGCCGCGTCCGCGGTGGAGCTGCTGCAAGCGGCAGGCTTCTCGCAGTTGCCGGTCATGGCCGACGGCAAACCGGTGGGCAGCATTCAGGAGGTGACGCTGGCCCGCGTGCTGCACGACAATCGCGATCCCGCCCAGGTGCCGATCGGCGAGATCATGGCCAAGCCTCTGCCGCAGCTTGATGTCACCGTGCACCTGGATGAAGCCTACCGGCTGCTGCTGGCCGGCAACACCGGCGTGCTCGCCGTGGCGAACGGCAAGGTCGTTGATATTGTTACACGTATTGATCTGATTCAGTACTGGACGCAGAACCGCGAGAAATCCTGACAGGAGTTGTCATGGCTGACAAAGGCTTTTCCACGCTCGCCATTCACGCCGGACAGGATGCCGACCCGGCGACTGGGGCGACCGTGGTGCCGATCTACGCAACGTCCACCTATACGCAGGAAGCTCCGGGCAAGCACAAGGGCTTTGAATACTCGCGCAGCGGCAACCCCACGCGGGCCGCTCTCGAAACCTGCCTGGCCGCGCTGGAAGGAGGCGAACGCGGACTGGCCTTTTCTTCGGGACTGGCCGCGACCACGGCCGTGCTGGCCCAGTTGAAGCCGGGCGACGAGGTCGCCGCGGCCGCGGATCTCTATGGCGGCACCTATCGGCTGCTCGAACGCGTCTTCAAGCCCTGGGGACTGGCGGCGCGCTACACGGAAGACGCCACGCCGGCCGGCTTCGCCAAGATCATTTCGGCGAAGACGAAAATGGTCTGGATCGAAACGCCGACCAACCCGCTGCTGCAGATCGTCGACATCGCCGCGGTCGCCGAGTTGACCCATAAGGCCGGCGCTGTTCTCGCCGTGGACAACACGTTCGCTTCTCCCTACTTGCAGCAGCCGCTCCGGCTGGGAGCGGACCTGGTGATCCACAGCACGACCAAGTATCTGGGTGGCCATTCCGACGTGATCGGCGGAGCCGTAATCGGCAGCCGGGAACTGCTGCAGCCCATCGCCTTCTATCAAAACGCGGCTGGGGGCGTGCCGGGTCCCTTCGACGCCTGGCTGACATTGCGCGGCGTCAAAACGTTGGCGGTGCGCATGGAGCGGCATTGCAGCAATGCCCGGCAACTTGCCGCCTGGCTTGCCGGCCAGCCACAGGTTCAGCGCACTTATTACCCGGGTCTCCCTGGGCACCCGGGCCATGAAGTTGCCCGCCGGCAAATGCGCGATTTCGGCGGCATGATCAGTGTCACGCTGAAAGGCGGCAAGGACGCGGCCTTGCGCTTGCTGACGCGAACGCGGCTCTTCAGCCTAGCCGAAAGCCTGGGCGGCGTCGAGTCGCTCATCGGCCACCCCGCGACCATGACGCACGCCAGTATTCCAGCGGAAATCCGGCAGGCCCGAGGCATTGATGACGGCCTGGTGCGTCTGAGCGTGGGCATCGAAGATGCGACCGATTTACAGGAGGACTTGCGCCAGGCGCTGAATTAGCAATAGTCGTCTTTCTTGGCAAAATCGTGCCCCCGCATCTTGAAACTGGTCCGCTCCCCTGCGACACTTAAGAATTTGTTGCCCTTAAACTCCCGAACGCGTGTTGCCATGATCTATAATTCGGATTGAGACTCGACTCCTTTCTGTCCGGTCGCGTTCGGGAAGCAGACGGATCGTCACGCAAGGCAGCGGAGTCAGCCGCGAAAGGTCATTCGATGCCGGCCCCATCGACTGCCGAGGAATTTCTGGAACTGGTGCAAAAGAGCGGCGTGCTGGATGACAAGCGCCTGAGCACCTACCTGGAAAAACTGCGCGCCACCGGCGCCGTTCCCACCGCGACGGGCAGGCTGGCGGGCGTCATGGTGCGCGACGGGATTTTGACGCACTTTCAGGCCGAGCAGTTCTTACAAGGCAGATGGCGGCGCTTCACCATCGGCAAGTACAAGGTGCTGGAGCGCATCGCCTCGGGCGGCATGGGCAGCGTCTATCTCTGTGAACACAAGTTCATGCGCCGCCGCGCCGCCGTCAAGATTCTGCCCGAAGCGCGGGCCAGCGATCCTTCCGCCCTGGAGCGCTTTTATCGCGAGGCCAGGGCCGTCGCCGCTCTCGACCATCCCAACATCGTCCGCGCCTATGACATCGATCAGGAAAACAATTTGCACTTCCTGGTCATGGAGTATGTCGACGGCTCCAGTCTGCAGGACCTGGTGAAAAAGTCGGGGCCGCTCGATCCCGCCCGCGCCGCCCATTACATCAGCCAGGCGGCCCTCGGTCTGCAACACGCGCACGAGGCCGCCGCCCTGGTGCACCGCGACATCAAACCGGGCAACCTCATCGTCGATCGCGGCGGCATTGTCAAGATCCTCGACATGGGCCTGGCGCGCTTTTTCAACGACCAGGACGATATGCTGACCCAGAAATATGACGAAAACGTCCTGGGAACGGCAGACTACCTCGCCCCCGAGCAGGCGCTCGATAGCCACAACGTCGATATCCGCGCCGACGTCTACAGCCTGGGCGCTACGTTTTACTATTGCCTGACAGGCAAAACGCCTTTCAGCGATGGCACCGTGGCGCAGAAACTGATCTGGCACCAAACGCGCCAGCCGAAACCAATTCGCTCGTTGCGGCAAGACATTCCGGCGGCGCTGATTGCCGTCATTGAAAAAATGATGGCCAAGGACCCCGACCTGCGCTACCAGACGCCGCTGGACGTGGCGCAGGCCCTGGCGCCCTGGACGCAGGCGACGATCGCACCGCCGGCCGAGACGGAAATGCCGCAGTTGAGTCCTGCGGTACAGGCCATGACTGGTGATTTCAACTTCGGGCCGCGCTCGCCGACGCCCACGCGTGCAACGGGAAACAAGCCGGCCAAGTCCTGGCAGCTCCCCGAAAACGGCTCCAGCAATCCCATGCCGCCGCAGACGCCGGCAGTTCCCGAGCGCGGCAAAGCTCTCGTGAAGGACGTTGCGGCAAGGCCCGAGCCGGCGCGGGCGGAAGAAGCCGTGCCGCCGACCATGGTGGCGCCGGCGACGCCGGCGCTGCCGGCGGACGAAGATACCGGCTTTGTCGTAGCTGCGACGGACGAGGGTGCTCGGAAGGTCGAGGAAGAGAGCATTCCCTGGGAGAATTTATCGGACACCAAGGACCAGATTGCCCACACCGATACCGCGGCCTCTGCAAAAAAGCAGTCCTCACTCAAGCTGCGCGGGAGCAAGAGCGCGGTTAGCGTCGCAGACCGCCGCCGCCTCTGGTGGGTGATCGGCATTGTCTCGGGCGTGGCTCTGCTTCTCCTGGCCATCCTCTTTTGGCTGGCTTTTTCCGGCGATGCCCCGAAGACGATTTACCCAGACCAGCAGCAGCCGGCCGTTGCCGCCCGGCTCCTCGTGAGCCGCGCCGGACCTCCCAACGCCTTTCGCTCGGTTCAGGAGGCCGCCGCCAGGGCCGGGCCGGGAGCCCATATTGTGCTGCAAGACGCCGTGCTTGAAGAGCAAACGATTCTGAAGAATAAACACAACCTGTTCATCGAAAGTGCCCCAGGAGTTTCGGTTATTTGGCGCGGGCCTGCCAAAGGGGATGCGGCCAAGCAGATTCTCTACGTGGAGAACTGCGAGAACCTTATCCTGCAAGGGATAACGTTCGACGGCGGCGGCAAAGTCGATGAAGCTCTATTTTTGTACGGCAACTGCCCCGGTCTTTCCGTTAAGGATGTCAAAATTGCCGGCTTCAAGAAGTATGGGATAGCGATCAGCAATTGTGCGGGCAAGCCGGGACGCGAAGCGTTAATTCAGGATGTGCACATTGCCGCCGGCGATGCAGACGCCGCCATCGCTTTTTCACTCATCGACAAGGTCACGCCGAAGCTCAATCAGTACCTTGTTATCCGTGGTTGCCGTTTCGAGGGGAACTACAAAAAACCAGTCCTGCTGGATCCAGATGGGAAAGTGCTCGACAACCTGACCTGGGACGACAACACGCTCAAAACCAAAAACGATGCGGCGCCCAGGCAATTGCCGCCGCCCAAATAACTCCTCTCCAAAATGACAGTGCACGATTCTGCAACCGCAGCCCGCAGCGCGAGTTTTGCGCTTTGCAATCATACCCACTAGGCTGGCGTATTTTCAATGCCACGGCCTTGTGCCGTGGTCGCTCACGTTGGCTGCTATGTGTCCCTTGCTAATTTAGAAGCAAACGTGAAATACCACGGCACAAGGCCGTGGCATCCGCAGAGAACAAGAGCGTGCCTCGCGTAGAAACCAACGCAACCGACCACGGCACAAGGCCGTGGCATTCCGCTAAGAGGCAACTTCAAAACTTGAGCTGCGGGCTGCGGTTGCTGTTGATGACTTAAGGCGCGCTGGTCTGGCCGATGAGCGTTAAACCGAGTCCCATGCCTGCGCCAGCGCTCTTGCCATCCACGCTGACAGGCTCCTTGATCATCAGCACCCAGGTGTTGTCGCCCTTGTCCACGAGCTGTGCCGCCGCTTCGGGCTTCTCATTAGGAAACAGCAGCAGGACGGTGGGATGGCTGCCGCCGTTTGACTTGGCGCTTACCTCGCGCAGCTCCTTGGCTTCCATCAGGTCGGGCTTCTGGTCCACGTTTGCCGGAACCACTAGGCAAAAGTCAGGATAGGGCGCGGTGCCCATGTGATCCCCGTCCATCGGCTGAAAGCCGAGCCGCAAAGTATAAACGCCCGGCTTTACCTTTTGCTTGCGATAGTCGGTCCATTCCCTGTCAAAGCGCACCGCGCCGACGACTGTCGATTCTTCTATCTCGCGGTAGGTCAGGCCGTTCTTGATTTGTTCCGCGGTCGCCTTGACGGGCACTTCCTTGCGGATCCAAATCTCGCATATCGAGTTCCCGTCCCCGCCCATGAGTTGCATGGACTTGTCTGCGAGGAGTTTCCGGATCGGTTCGCTTACTTCCTTGGGTGCAGGAGTGCTCGCCTGTTTAATCATGTACTTGGCGGCATCGCCGGCCATGACCGGAACGGCCAGGACGAAACCTGCAGCGAGAGCAAGCGCTGACATGCGCATCAGTGCGACTCCAAGCAAGATGAGTGGCAAGGTGAGCAGCCCGGCGGCCAAATGCGCCATCCGGGCGATTCCTAGTACAGAGTACCCAGTACTCAGCACCCTGTACTCAGCACCCTGTACTCAGTACTGCGTACTCAGTACTGCGACCCCCGCCCTCACCGAACCTCGAACGACCCCACGTAAGCCCCGCGGCGCTCTTGTTCGGTCCAGGTGGCGTCAAAGCCCTGACCGGCGAAGCCGTGTTTGGTGGCGACCGCGGCCGTCGCTTTTACATTCTTGGCGAGGGGCGGATAGAAATTGGTTTCGTTGCCGCAGACCTTGTCGTGATGGCTGTCCAGGCAGCGCGTTTCGATGTGCGCCTTGCCGGCCTCCAGGTGGGCGCAGCCGCCCTCGCTGCAGCCCGTGGTGCACAACTCCACCTTGGCGTTCTCGACGCGGACGACGTTCTTGAGCAGGTCGCCGCCTTGCTTCTTGGCCAGCCGGATGAGTGCCTCGCGCTGCTTGGTGGTGGCCCTGGAATCGACGATGAGCACCGCCTTCGCCGGACCGGTCTGTTCCAGTCCAAGCGTATCGCTGGCTGCAACGACCGCCACCACGCTCAAGCCGTCCAGGGAGACGCTGTCGAGCGCTCCCTTATCCACTTTCCAGCCCATGACGGCGTGCTTGCCGGTCAGGTTCATTTCCGAGTTGGCAAAACAAGGGCCGGTCCAGACATCGCAGGTGCGGGCCTCGATGTACTGCCCCGAAATGCCCGCCGCCGAAACCGGCGCCGCGACGGCCGCGAGAGCCACAACCGCTAGAGTGAGCCAGCGAAACATGATGGAGTTCCTCCTATGTGCCAATTTGCGAATGGCAGAATGCCAGGGTTGGTGTCTGTTGTGCATTGTTCTGCGGAAAGTCGCCAGCGTCAAGAGGGTTTCCGCGTGATCATTATCGCGTCGCCTGCCATTGCAACCCCAGCGCCGTGAGCTGGTCGCGCTTGGCAAGGATTTCCCACGGCGTCCCCTTATGATCCTTGGCGAGCTTCTTGAGGATCTTCTTCGCCTCGGCAGCCAGGTCCTTGAATTCCTTGGCTCCCTGCAGTTTTTCGCGCGAGGCGAGCCGGAAGCCGGTTTGGCCCTCCTCGAGCTCGGGAAGCTCGTTCTTGCGGATCTTGCCGAGCATGAGCGAGTACTCTTCCAGGAAAGCGATCCGCGCGCCCAGCTGAGCCAGAACATAGTCGTAATGCGCTTGCCAGCGAGGCGACAGCTCCTCATCGCGTTTTTCCCCGGCCTTCTCCAGTGCCCGCTTCCCAAGCTGCAGCTCCAGCAATAATTCCGCGGGCCGGGCTTGCTCCTTGAGGATCTCCGCCTTGACGCGGTCGTTGGTATTGCCCGAGAAATTCTCGCGCAGCGCCACGCCGCCGTTCTGCGGATCGAAGCGGTCGCGGATCAGCTTGAGCGCCTTGCGCACGGCCACGCGCAGAGGAAACCTGTCGGCATTGCTGTCGATTTCCTTCACCGAGGTGTAATCGGCGCGGTACGCTTCGAGTTTCTTTGCCGAGAACGGCACCAGCTCCTCAATGGGCGGGCGTCGGCTTTCTTCACGGGCCGGCTTGATGGGCGGCAGATCGATTTCCTCCAAAATGCTGCGCACTTCATCCGCCTTGGCCATGCCCCCCGGCGGACTGGGCCTGGCAATGATCAG
>DASZFN010001092.1:0-22262 GCA_035939715.1 Gemmataceae bacterium
AGGATTTCGATCCTGACCAGTGCCAAAGCTACGGTCAGGATCAGAACCCTGATGACCTGCAGGGTGGGTTCGGGAGAAGACGTAATGAGCGAGGCCAAGACCAATAAGTCGAATGATTCTCACACGGATCATCCTTCCAACGGCAACTCCGCGGCGGGAGCCGGGGCCGATGCCGCGACCGCCGTGTTCGGCGACCTCGATGCACTCAAGCAGCGCGCTGCCACGCTGGAACAGGAGCGCGATGACTTCAAGAGCCTGCTTCAACGGACGCGAGCGGATTTCGAGAACTACCAGAAACGGACCCAACGCGACATCGCCCAGGAACGCCGCTATGCGCATGGGCCCCTGGCCCTGGACCTGCTGCCCATTTTTGACAACTTCGAGCGCGCCCTCGCGGCCGCCAAGCAAGCCGGCGAGACGGGCCCCCTGGTGCAGGGGGTAGCGCTCATTCAGAACCAGGTCCTCGATATTCTCAAGCGTCATGGCATCACGCGCATCGAGGCCAAGGGCCAGCCGTTCGATCCCAACCTGCACCAGGCCGTCATGCAGCAACCGTCCCGGGAGCAGCCCAACACTGTGCTGGAAGTGCTGGAGCAGGGGTTCATGATCCACGACCGCGTGCTGCGGCCGGCACGTGTGATTGTTTCGGCACCCGCGCAGACCGAGAAAACCAAGTGAGCCTTGCCGAAGAGAAGGGGAGAAAGAAGCATGCCGACGTACGAATACGCTTGTGATGCCTGTGAGCATCAATTTGAAGAGTTTCAGTCGATGAAGGACAAGCCGATGCGCAAATGTCCCAAGTGCGGCAAGCCGAAACTGCGCCGCCTGTTCGGCACCGGGGCGGCGGTGTTGTTCAAGGGTTCCGGTTTCTATCAGACGGATTACCGCAGTGAGTCCTACAAGGCCGCCGCCAAGGCCGAGCAGGACGCCGGCAAACCGGCGACCGCCGACAAATCCGCTACCAACGGCACGGCCCCCAAGGCAAACTCCGAGAGTAGCGCCCAGCCGGCAAAGAAATCATCTAAAGCCGAGACGTGAGTTTCCGATGATAAAGGTACGCTGTCCCATTTGCGACCGAGGCATGGCCGGCAACAGCCCCGCAGAATGGCCTGACTTTCCGTTTTGCAGCGCCCGTTGCCGTCTGATCGACCTGGGTCGCTGGCTGGGCGAGGATTACGCAGTCGAGGCCCCGCCGGAGGAACAGCAGGAAGCTTCCGCCGCCGCGGACGAAGAGCAGGACATCCCCTAAGCCGGCCGTCCCTTCGGCCGTTCCAAATAGAGGAGGCGTGACATGCAGTCACGCCTCTCTTTTTTTTGCTGTAGACTGTAGGAATGAGAACAGTCACATGAAGTACCTCATCGACGGCTACAACTTGCTCCATGCCCTGGGGCTATTGCGAGCACGGGCTGAGCCAGGCGACTTGCTCAGGGCCCGGCTCGGCCTGCTGCGCTTTTTGCGCAGTGCTCTTGGCGATGAGGCTTCATCCGCGACTGTCATCTTCGATGCTGACCGGGCTCCGGCCGGCCTGCCCGATACAGATGATTACGAAGGCATCCACATTCGCTATGCCGTCCATGAACCGGAGGCGGACGACCTCATCGAAGACATCATCCGCCAACAAGCTCGCCCACACGAGCTGGCCGTGGTTTCCGACGATCATCGCCTCCAACGCGCGGCCCAACGGCGGAATTGCAAGGTGCTGGGCTGCGGGGACTTCCTGGATTGGCTCGAGCAGCGACAAAGAAAAACGCGGCCGCTTCCGCCGCAACCGGGGGGCAAGCCGCAAACGGTTTCCGCACAGGAATTGCGCCGCTGGCTGGTCGAGTTCGGCGATCTGCAGCACGACCCAAATCTCAAGGCGCTTTCCGAGCCGGAGGAATGGCAGGAGATTGATTCCTTCTGAACGACCGCTGTAGGACGGATTGTCGGCACTTCCCCTTGTAAACTTTGGACAATCTCGTATAGATCGCGTTTTCCCTCATCGCAGATTCCGTGCGCGAAGCGTGTAAACCTAGCTCGGCAGCCAGTCCTGGTCACGGACTACGCGGCACGGCGTGCGGGCTTTCGCGGAGCAGCGTCAATCATGGGCAGGCTGGGAAAACAATGCCTGAAGCTGGTGCTGGCAGCGAGCTTTGGCCTGCTGTCCGGCTGCTTCGGCGTTACGCAGAATCCCAGCTATTTTCCCTATTTGCTGCCGGCCGGCGACATTATCCAGACCCACGCCAAACCGCCGGGCTACGGCTATTATGCCAACTTCGATCCACACGCCGTGCGCCTGGAAGTGCGGCCGCTGGAATCGACCGATCCCGTGCGAACGCAGCATGTCATCATCGCCACCATTTACGACGAGAAGGGCGTGCCGCGCCGCGCCCGCCGCGTGGAGTGGATGCTCGAAGGCGCCGGCAACATCATCGAGGTGGATGAGAGCGGCGTCTTTCCCGGCCGCGGCTACAAGGTCGATAACAAGTACGCCGTCAGCTACACCTCGTACAAGGAACACCGCATCAGCCGCGGCAACGCCAATCCCAACGACGACTTCGTCATTCGTCCCGGGCAAACGTGGTGCGTCATCAGCTCCGCCGTCGAAGGCGACTCGCACATGACGGTGTACGCTCCCGAGATTTACAACTGGGACACCCACAAGGTCTTTGTCACCAAGCACTGGGTCGATGCCGAGTGGATCATGCCGCCCGCCGCGGTCAACCGCATCGGCACCGAGCATGTCATCACGGCCAATGTCTTTCGGCACACGGATCGCCAGCCGCTCGCCGGCTATCGGGTACGTTATCGCATCCTCGACGGCCCGCCCGCGGTCTTCCCGGTGAGTCGCACGCAGGAAGCGGTGGCCGTCAGCGACCTGAGCGGCAACGCCAGCGTCAGCCTGGTGCAGATCGCACCGCAGCCGGGCATCAATCGCGTCAGCGTGGAGATTATTCGCCCGCCCGATCCGAGTTCTCCCAGCGGCGCCGGCATCATTATCGGCCGCGGCGAAACCAGCAAACAGTGGCAAGGTCCTCAGGTAACGCTTGGTCTCGCGGGGCCGCCCAGCGCAGTTGTGAACCAGGAAATCCCCTACACCGTGGCGATCAACAACGCCGGCCAGGTGGAGACGCAGGCCATCACCGTGCGCGATACTATTCCGGCGGGCGTGCAGGTCGTGCGCACGCTTCCCGCCGCCTCGGTCGAGGGCAACCAGTTGATCTGGACGCTCGGCGCGCTGGCGGGCGGCAGATCTTATTCGCTCCAGGTTGTGTTACGGGCGGCCAATCCCGGTCCGCTCACCAACTGTGTGAGCATGGCGACGCTCGAAGGCTTCCGCGACGAAAAGTGCGTTACGACGCAGGTAGCAGTGCAACCGCCCGCGCCGGTCCCGGGTCAGCTGAACGTGACCGTGGCCGCGCCGCCGAGCGCAGCGGTGGGTGTGCCGGTCACTTTTCAGATCACGGTCACGAACGCCGGCGCTGCTGCTTTGACCAACGTGATGCTCAGTGCGAGTTTTGATCGTGGCCTGGAGCATCAATCGCGCGCCAACCCTGTCGAGTCGCAACTGGGCACGCTGGCGCCGGGGGAGACCAAGGTCATACCGCTCATGTTGATGCCGACGCAGGCCGGGCGTCAGGCCTTGCGCGTGCAGGCGACCGCGGACGGCGGTCTACGCAGCGAAGGCCAGGCGGCGATCACGGTTCAAGCTTCGCGGGTGGCGATTTCCATGACCGGGCCAAAGGCGCGCTACGTCGATCAGACCGCGACCTGGGACATCACTGTGGCCAATCAGAGCGACGTGCCGCTCAACAATGTCGTGGTGCGCGACCAACTACCCGCGGAAGTGACCTTCATGAACGCCACGGAAGTCGGTCAATTGGTCAATGGGCAGGTCGTCTGGAATCTCGGCAGCTTGCCGGCCCGCGCCCAGAAGGTGCTTCAGGCCACTGGCCGCTGCACGCGGCTAGGACCGCGCGTCATCAACGTCGCCGTGGTTACCGCAGACCCCGCCATGCAAGAGCAGTCCGAGTCGCCACTGGAGATCCGTGGTCTGCCGGCCTACTCGCTGGAGATTACCAAGCTGGGCGATCCGGTCCTCGTCGGCGGCAAGGTGGTCTACAAGATAGCTGTGACTAATACGGGCTCGCAGCCTGCCAACCAGGTGGAGATCACGGCCGTGGTGCCGAAAGAATTGACTGTAGGCAATACCGATGGGCCGACCAAGGCGCGCCTCGAAGGCAACAAGGTCGTCTTCCCGCCGGTGGATGGCGTGCAGCCGAAGCAGGCTCTGACGTATACCATTGAAGCTGTGGCGCAGCAGCCAGGTGACGCCCGCTTCCAGGCGGAGCTTCGCAGCCCGACACTAAGCGAGCCGGTGATTAAGCAAGAAAGCACGAGTATTTATCCACCGGCAAATGGTACCGTACCGGCGCCGCCTGGCGGAAAACCGCTTGAAAAGCCATCTCTATGACATTGCCGAGAACTTCGGCTGCGGCGTGCGCTGAATCGCCGGGCGAGCGTGCGCTTGCAGCGCCACAATGTCGGCGAGCATCTTCGACACGCCGGCTGCGGTGTCGAACACTTCGATGCTCCAGTTGAACTCGCATCTTCCACCCGGCGGCAGCACGCGCACGCGTCCCTGCTGCCGTTCAAAGGTCTTGAAGTTGGGGAAGTTCGTCGCCGGCTCCAGCCCGGTGACATAGCCGTCCTCGAGTGCCGCGGTATTCCGCCACACCGTGAAGCAGGGCAGCTCCTTGTGATGCCAACGCAGAGCCAGTCCGCGGTCACCCGCTGCATTGAAAAGCAAGGCGCTGGTTCTACCCGCCGAGTCGGCCAGCAGGTCGTAGCAATAGACCTGCTCCGCGAAACCGGCACTGGGACCGGCATACGTGTCATACGTGTCGATGCCCTCGGCCGCGCGTGGCGTCAAGGGCGCCATTTCGCGAATCGGCGCGATGATCCGGCTGCCTGCTTCCAGAAAAGGCGGGCCCACGTTGCAGTGATAGAGAAGCTGCATTTCGGCCGGCTCGCCGCCCCGGTTCTCCACAACGTCATGAATCACGAGCCGATTCGAGCCCGGCACCGTTGTCAGCGTTGTAGTCAGGGCCAGATGGGGAAAGAAAAGATGTCCCTCTTCAACCTGGCCGATGACGCTCAACTCATGCGGCGCCTCCAGGTTGACGCGCACTTCCACAAAGTGGGCCGGTTGGTTGGCGATCCGGCCATGCAGGGTGAGCTTGCTGCGAATTGTCCGGCCCGATTTGTCGGTATAGACGTCCTCGCCCGGCGGGCCATTGGACGCCAGCCCGCAGCGGCACAGCCACTCGTCAAACCCGGCCAACCAGCCGAGTCCGCCGCGTTCGTCCTGATGGACAAATTTAGGATGCACGGGCCCCAGCACCGGCGACCGCCAGCCGAGAAAATTGCCCCGGTACTCGCCGCGCCATAGGCCCATGCCGCGCGTCGGCAATACGGAGTAGGAGAGCGCCCCGTTGTGCACTTCGATCAGATCGATTCCATCGCGCAGCCCGCCGCGCAAAGTCCGTTTGCGAATCGACCAATCGTGTGGTGTCGGCAAGCGCAGATTCTCATTGCTGATGGCGAAGCTGTCGAGCCAGACGTCGTTCTGGACATCCGTGAGGGTCCAGGTCTTGTAGCGGGACAAGCAAAGACCTCCCTGGCTTGATGTTCAGAAACGGCTCATTCAGCAGGCGCCACTGCTTCAGTCTCCGGGTTCTTCCCAAGTTTTCTGCAGGTGAAGAAGAAAACGAGTCCCGCAGCGAGGGCAAGCATGGCTCCCGGTACAAAGAAGACGCCCGCCGTGAGCGGCCCACGCTTGTCCGCGGAGTCGACAAGTGAACCGCCATAGAGGCGGGAGACACCGATGTTTACCAGGTTTGCCAGCGCGTTAGTAACAAGAAAACAGGCGGTGATGAAACTTTTCATGCTTTGGGGCGCCGCCGTGTAAGCCAGCTCCAGGCCTGTACCATAAATCAGCACTTCTCCGACGGTCAAAACGATGTACGCCACGGCCATCCACCAAATCGAAAGCTTTTCTCCCGTGCCTTGAACCAGAATTCCGGCAGTGGACACAATTCCGGCCGCCATGGCGGTGAAAAGGAAACCCAGGAATATCTTCAGGAAGGGAGTAAGGACTCGCACATCCTTGTCGTACCTTCGGGTAATCCAGTTGAAGACAGGAATAAGCAGCAACACGAAGAGCGGGTTCAAGAACTGCAGTTGATCCGGTGCGATTACCTTATCCGTGAAGGGAATATGCCGGTCGATATAGTCGCGCGTGAACGCCACCCAAAGCGTGTCGTTGTATTCATAAGGTATCCAGAAGCAGACCATGAGAGTAAAAAAAACAAAGAGCTGCTTCAAGGTTTCCCAACGTTGCCGGCGCTGCTCTTCGGAAATCTGAAGGCGCTCGATCTTCTCGACCGCATAGTGTTTCTTCCCGGCCGCGAATGCCAGGAGGGCGGCAACCATCAACCAGGCGGGAACCTGAAATGCCAGCGGATAGGCATAGCGGCGCGCTTCGAGCAGCAGCCGGGCTTCTTCCTCGGCGGAGACCTTCACTCCGTCCAGGGTTACATGAAACACCTCTGTCTCTTTTCCTTCGGCTGTCTTCTCGATTTCCTGAGTCAGCTTATAGGGCGCCAGATGCGACTTCACCAAGTGGTCGCGGATTTCCGGCAAGAAAAACGTCGAAAGCACTGCGCCAACATTAATGGAGAAATAAAACCACTGGAAAGCGGCAGTACGGAGAGCCTTCTGCCCCGGGCGCTTCTGATCGTAAGTCATGCCCATGAGCGTGGAGATGTTGGGCTTGATGACACCGCTGCCGCCCGCCAGGAGTGCAAGAGCGCCGAGCAAAGCAATCTCATTGGGGATGCCAAGAACAAAATGGCCCAGCACATACGGAATCGAAAAGCTGACGATAGTCCAGTACTTGCCGAAATAGCGATCGGCCAGGAACCCTCCCAGCAGGGGCAGAAAATAGCAGCCCATTTTGAAGGTGGAGTAAATCGGGCCGGCCTGATTATCGGCGAATTTCAGAGCTTGCGTGAGATACAGGAAGAGAATGGCCCGCATGCCATAGTACGAGCAGCGCTCGGCGAATTCGCCCCAAAAAATGAAGTAGAAGCCGATGGGATGAGAGGTCGGAGTTTCAGGTTTGATTTGCGGCACGCCGGCCTCTTCGCTTCCCTTGACTTCATAATTCATTGCTCAGACTCCTCGAGGTCTTCCTTCCGCGCCTCTAGTCGCTTTCCGGCTCTAACGAACAACGAACTGCCGGCGGCATTGCGGCGATTGTAGCGGCAGCGGCTTGCCGGGCAAAGCAGAATGCGCAAGCTAGTCAACCGGAAAGAATCCATTACAGCATATTTCCCGCAAAGGCGAAAGCATTGCTCTAACCCGCAGACCTGGCAACATGGCCGAGCCAACTCGCTCTTGACCCGACTGGCGGCAAGGCT
Organism: Gemmataceae bacterium; assembly: GCA_035939715.1. GTDB lineage: Bacteria > Planctomycetota > Planctomycetia > Gemmatales > Gemmataceae > DASZFN01. The sequence continues at coordinate 7,465 of DASZFN010001092.1, forward strand.
AGCCTAACCTCATGCCCAAGAACGGAACCGACTCCGCGTCTCTCGGGACGCCTTCTCTTCCCACGAACAATGCCGGGCCTGGATCGACCTCCGACGCACCGGCTGCGCCCGGCCCGCAAGGGCGCGGGCTGGCGACCACGTTTCGCTCCCTCCGCCACCGCAATTACCGGCTCTATTTCTTCGGCCAGCTCGTTTCGCTGATGGGCACCTGGATGCAATCGACCGCCGTGAGCTGGCTGGCATTTGCCCTGACACACGAATCGAAATGGACAGCGCTGATCCTCGTCGCGCAGATCTTGCCGACGTTTTTCTTCGGCGGCCTGGGCGGTATTTTGGCCGACCGCGTGCCCAAGCGGACGCTGATTTTCTGCACGCAGAGCGCCTTCCTGCTGCTGGCGCTGCTGCTCGCCGGCCTGGGCTATGCCGGCGTGATAACGCCCTGGAAGCTGGTGATCATCACGGCGTTCAGCGGTCTGGTGCAGGCCCTCGATTTGCCGGCCCGGCTGGCGTTCGTCATGGACATGGCCAGCCGCGAGGACCTCATGAATGCGGTGGCGCTCAACTCCTTGCTTTTCAACGTAGCCCGGGCACTCGGTCCGGCGGCTGGCGGCCAGCTCATGCGCTGGATCAGCCCGGAGACCTGCTTCGTGGCCAACGCGCTCAGTTACCTGGCTGTACTCTGGGCGCTGGCGCTCATGAACGTCGCCCACCTCAGCCCGCGGCGTATGCGTAGAGCAAGCTGGCGCAGCGCCCTCAATGTCCTGGTATTCCTGGCGCACCACAAGGAATATCTCTTTCGCGCAGCCCGCATGGGTGTGCGTTCGTTTTTCGATGGCTTGATTTTCGTCGTCCGCCGCCGCGAGCTTCTGCTGCTGGCGCTGTTGATGGGGGTCATCTCGTTCTGCGGCTGGCCTTCCCAGACGCTGTTGCCGGCGCTGTCGAAGCTGCGTCTGGGTTCCGACGAAGTGGGCTATAGCTGGATGCTGAGCGGCACCGGCGTCGGCGCCTTGCTTGCGGCCTGGGCCATCGCCACCTTCGGCTCGCTGGAGTACGGCACGCGCATGCTCGGCGCCGGCATCGGCATCGTGATTGCGGGTTTGATTTTGCTGTCCCTGGCGGACACGCTCGCTCTGGCAGTCGCCTGTTCGGCGCTGATCGGCTTTGGCCTGATCCTGTTTCTGGCGACCAGCCAGAGCATCGTGCAACTCAGCTCAGGCGACTACAATCGCGGCCGGGTCATGGCGGTGTGGGCCATGATCCAGAGCGGCGCCGTGCCGCTGGGCAGCATCCTTGCAGGCGTGGCGGCGGATCGCTGGGACGTACCGCTGGTCTTGCGCTTCCTGGGTCTGAGCTGTCTGGCGGCCACCGTGATCCTGCTTGTTGTTTTCGACATCTTACGGCGCTTGACGCCTGCTGAGGATGGCGAAGCCCTGCCGCTTTGATCAAGCCCCAATCCGCTGAGAATACTCCTTGGAGCCGACAATCAGGGCGAACAGCTGCTCGTCGCGCGTCCCCTGGGCCAGGGCGCTCATGAAGGCATTCAGTCCGCCACTGTCCGGCTGCCGGCGCAGGAACAGGCCGTAGGCTTCAGTCACCAGATCCTGACGATATTCCGGGCTCCCCAGAATGGCAAACGCCACCTGGCCGAAGGTGGTCCCGTGTGCCAGGGCCTGGTCCCAGCCGGCTCTTCCGGTTGGATCGACAGCGCGATCGAGCGCGTCCTGGTAGAAGGCATCGAGAAAGCCGTCGTTGGTGCCCTTGCCCTGCCCTTGCACGAACTCGGGCGCGCTGACGATGAAGGTGATAACCTGCTCGACCGTGCCGCCGGAGCGCAAGAAGGTCGTCCAGTTGTCCAGGCCGGCCTTCTCCGCCGTGCGGCGCAGGTACAAAGCATAGAGGCTGTTCACGGTGTCGGCAGCGTATTCCGGACTGGATTCGATCCCCAGGCTCACATCCGCGCGGCTGGTGCCCTTGTCCAGAAGGTTGCTCCATTGCCCCAGGCCCACGCCATCCACCGGCCGGCCCAGCAGATCAAGATAGGCCTGCGCCACGAAGCGTTGGTTGGCGGTCGGCAGCGGCGTGTCCGCGGTGTAGCGCGCCAGGGCAAAGTTGCTGCCCGCCTGACCGGCCGCGATGATGCGTCCGTCGGTTTGCACCACGACTCCATCAGCCGTGGACGAGCCGGCCGTGAAAGTTGTGGTTACCTTGCCGGCCGCGCCAAAGGTTGTATCCAGGCTGCCGTTGGGATTGTAGCGCGCCAGGGCGAACGTGGACGACGAAGTGCCCACATTGTCGCTCCCGCCAACCACCACATAACGTCCGTCCGCCTGAACGGCGACGGCAACGCCGCTTTCGTCAAAGCCAAAGTCCGTCACCGTCCTTCCGTTGGTGCCGAAGCTCGCGTCCAGGGCGCCGTTGGCGAAGTAGCGCAGGATGGCGAAATCGGGCGTGGTGCCGGAGGCCGTGCCGGACAGCACAATGCGTCCATCGGCCAGTACGGCCAGACCGCCGGCGGAAACGGAATCGGTGGTGGTGATGCCGCCTGTGCCGAAGCCGGTATCAAGACTGCCATCCGCGCTGAAGCCGAGCAGGTTGGTCGTGCCGCTCCCCGTCGAGACGATGATCCGGCCATTCGCCTGGATGCCCAGGCCGCGGGCCACCGGAAAGACGTTGCCGCTGATCGGCGTGTTGGTCCGGCCGCTGGTGCCGAAAGTGTTATCCAGGCTGCCGTCCGCATTGAGGCGCGCCATGGCCAGGTCCTGAATGGTCGCGCCGCCCGTCACCGTGGTCGCCGCGACGACGATCTTGCCGTCGCTCTGAATCGTCACCGGACCGGCTTCAATGCCGCCAATGGCAACCTGGCCGGCGGTGCCGAAAGTCGCGTCCACCGTGCCGTCGGCCAGGTAGCGCGTGATGATGGTCTTGAAGGAGTTGCTCGTCTGGCCCGTGCTGCTGGCGGCAACCACGATCTTGCCGTCCGCCTGAAGCGCCAGGGCGACGCCGCCGGTCAAGTTCAGAGCGGCGCTCACCTGGCCGGCGGTGCCGAAGGTGCTGTCCGGCGTGCCGTCGGAGTTGTACCGCTCAAGAATGAGATTGCTGCTGCTCGTGCCTGCCGCCACGACCTTGCCGTCCGCCTGGAGCACCAGGCCGGTGACGCCCGAGCTTATGCGGAAAGGAGTCGTCACCAGGCCGGCGGTGCCAAAGGTCGGATCCAGGCTGCCGGCGTTCAGCAGCGTGCGGTCTTCCAGCCGTTCCACCATGGGCCGTTTGGATCTGGGCATCATGCAACTCCTTGAGTTCGTTGGAAATACTCCGGGGATCCGACAATCACTGCGAACACTTGCTCGTCGCGTGCGCCCTGGCCGAGGGCCGCGGTGAAGCCGTTCAAACCGCCCGTGTCCGGCTGGCGGCGCAGGAACAATTCGTAGGCCGCGGTCACGATGTCCTGCCGATACTCGGAACTGGCCAGGATGGCGGCCGCCACCTGGGCAAAGCTGGCACCATTGGCCAGGGCCTGTTTCCAGCCGGCGCGGCCGCCTGGATCGATCGCCCGATCGAGCCCGTCCTGATAGAGGGCGTCAAGGAAGCCATCGGCGCTACCCTTGCCCTGTCCTTGAATGAATTCCGGCGAACTTACCAGAATATCGATTAACTGCTCGATGGTGCCGCCCGAACGCAGGAAATTAACCGAATTGCTCAGTCCGCCGGGATCAGCAGTGCGGTGCAGGTACTGCGCATACAGCGCATTCACCGTGCGACCGGTATACTCCGGACTGAATTCAATATCCAGGGCGACCTGCGTACGGCTGGTGCCCCGGTCGATCAGGCCGCTCCACTGCGCCAGGCCTGCTCCATCCACCGGGCGACCGAGCAGATCGAGATAAGCCTGGGCCACAAAGCGCTGGTTGGCGGTGGGCAGTGCCGTGTCTGCGGTGAATCGTGCCAGGGCGAACGAACCGCCGCTGGCGTCGCCGGCGGCGACGGCGCGCCCGTCGGATTGCACCAGCACCTGGTGAGCGCTGGACATGGTCGTGGGGAAGGCGATGGCATCGCCGCCGTTGCCGAACGAAGTGTCCAGGCTGCCGTTGGGATTGTAGCGGACCAGGGCAAAGGAAATCACATCGGCAAGAGCGGTTTCTCCCGCCGCCACATAGCGGCCATCCGGTTGCACCGCCACAGCGTTGGCGAATTCGGCCTGGCCAAAGTCCGTCAAGGTTTCCCCATTGCTGCCGAAGCTATTATCCAGGTTGCCGTTGGCAAAGAAACGCAGAATGGCGAAATCGCTCGTGCCGTTGGCTCCCACGCCGCTGCCGACCGCGACAATGCGTCCGTCGTTCAGAATGGTGAGCCCCTGAATGCTGACCGCCTGGGGCGTCTTCGCTATGCCTCCCACGCCGAAGCCGGCGTCCAGGCTGCCATTGCTGGCAAAGCCGACCAGCTCGCTGCTCGTGGTCACGACAATCCGGCCGTTGGCTTCAATGCCCAGGCCATGCGGAATGGGCACGACGTCGCCATTGAGGAACGTGCTCGCCAGGCCGTTAGTGCCGAACGCGGTGTCCGTTGTACCGTCCGCGTTGAGACGTGCCACGACGACAGACTGAATCGTGGTGCCCATGCTCAAGGTCATGCCGGCGACGACAATCTTGCCGTCGGCCTGGACGGTGATAAGGCCACCCTGGAGGCCGGAACCCACGGTCACTTCGCCCGCGCTGCCGAATGTGGAGTCGAGCGTTCCATCGGCCAGGAAGCGGGCGACCACGATGTGCAAGCTGCTATGCAGGAAATCGCCTCCCGTTCCGGCGACCAGGATCTTACCGTCAGGCTGTAAGGCAAGGCCCCCGACCCCCAGGCCCAGGTTGGCATTCACCTGTCCGCCCGAGCCAAACGTCGGGTCGGCCGTGCCGTCGGAGTCATAGCGCTGCAGCACTAGGTTCGCGCCCGAATCTCCAGCGGCGACCAGCTTGCCGTCGGGCTGAAGAACCAAGCCGATAACCCCCGTGCTATTGGCAACCGGCGTGATCACCTGGCCGGCGGTGCCAAACGTGGGATCGAGCATGCCGGCATTGAGCAGCGTGCGATCCTCAAGCGGTTCCACGGCGGGACAGGATTTTCGGCGGCGTTGACGTTCCCAACGGCAGACGCGCTGCGAAGCTGCCAGTAGAAGTTGCGGCATGGTGGGACTCCTCGAGTGGCGGGTTGGAGAGACTCAAGCGGCCATCCCTAATCAGACGGACGATCCATGCATGTTGCTTGCCAAGGCCTGATTTTCAATTTAATCCAGCTTATCCAGAGGACGAGCTTTTCTTGCGTCGTTCCTCTAAGAGCGCTTGCAGTTCGGCGATAATTTCCAGATCCTTCGGCCGGCCCGCGGCGCGCTTGTGCTGGATCAGCCGCTCCAGCGTAACCACGCGGCAGGTGATGCCATAGGCCGCTGCTTCTTCCGTGAACGGAATAAGCTGTTCGTAAGTACCACCGCCCGTAACCTCGCCCAGGAGATCCAGGTTGCCATAATCGGTGGTCAGTGTGAAATTCAAGCCCGCGCGAATGGTGGCGGGGTCCCAGCGAAAGGGCAAACCGGGTGGCGCGCCCCGCAAGTAGGGGTGCCAGGAGGTGAGTGCTTGCGCCAGGCGCTCGATGTTTTCCGCGTCTCGGGCGTACACCACGTCAACATCGTTGGTCGAGCGCGCCGTGCCGTGAATGATGGCAGCCCACCCACCGATGACAATGAAGCGAACGCCGTGCTGCTGGAGCTGCTGAACCACCTGTGCCAGGGAGGCGATCATTGCCCGCCCTCTTTCGTGGAACGCAAGCGCATCTGTCTGCCCGCTTCCCGCAGTGTCTCTATGTCCTTGTGAAAGTTCTCCGCGTTGCGAAGGCGTTGCTCCACGCTGAGCTTCAAATTCTCGCGCAGTAAAGTGCGGTCGACGTCTTTTTTGTACGCTTCGATCACGGGGTCAACATAGTCCGGCGGAGCCAGCTCTAACAGCGCTGGCCTGGCCGTTGCCTTGACTTGTTTGTCTTCAGCAGCATTCATGGGAACCTCTGCAACGCGCTTATCGGCAGATCACTATATCCATGCTAGCAGCCCGTTGAAAAAGAGGGACAGGACCTTTGCACAAAACACCTTCCCCGGCCATAGTGATTTTCTGTATATTAAAACGAAGGCGTTTGGATCGGGCACACGGGGACAGCAGCTTGAAGGGAACCAATGCCGCTTCACAATTTTCATCCGCTGGTGCGCCAGTGGTTTGAGGAGCGTTTTCGCGAGCCCACGCAAGCGCAGCGGCTTGGTTGGCCTACCATCCAGAGCCGGCAGGACACCTTGATTGCTGCGCCGACCGGTTCGGGGAAGACGTTGACGGCATTCCTGGCGAGCCTGGACCGCCTCTTGCGCCTGGCCCTGGCCGGAGAGCTGCGCGAGCAGACCTACGTGGTGTATGTTTCCCCGCTGCGCGCCTTGTCGAACGACATTCAGCGCAACCTGCAGGAGCCGCTGGCGGAAATCCTGAGCCTGGCGCGCCGGCAGCAGCCGGATTGTCCGGAGATTCGCGCCCTGGTGCGCACCGGAGACACGCCGGCGCGCGAGCGTCAGCAGATGGTGCGCCGGCCGCCGCACATCCTGGTCACCACTCCCGAGTCGCTATACCTGCTGCTTACCGTCAGCCGGAGCCGGGAAATCCTCCGGCAGACCGAAACGGTCATCGTGGATGAAATCCACGCCGTCGCGCGCGACAAGCGCGGCTCGCACCTGGCCCTGTCGCTGGAGCGCCTGGAAGCTCTCTGTGCGTCCCGGCCGCTCCGTATCGGCCTGTCCGCCACGCAGAAGCCGGTCGATGAACTGGCGAAGTTCCTGGTCGGAGCGACTGCAGCGCCCCCGGCCGTGGTGGATATCGGCCACTTCCGCGACATGGACCTGGCTGTCGAAGTGCCCCGTCAGGAACTCCAGGCGGTTTGCAGCCACGAGCAGTGGGCCGAAGTTTACGAGCGCCTGGTGGAACTGATCGGCGCGCACCGCAGCACGCTGATTTTCGTCAATACGCGCAAGCTTGCCGAGCGTGTCACGCACCAGCTCACGGAGCGGCTGGGCGCCGACATGGTCCTGTCGCATCACGGCAGCCTGTCGCACCGCAGCCGGCAGCGCACGGAGCAACAGCTCAAGGAGGGAAAGCTCAAGGCTGTGGTGGCCACCGCGTCGCTCGAGCTGGGCATCGACATCGGCCACATCGACCTGGTCTGTCAACTGGGGACGCCGCGCTCCATCGCCACGTTCCTGCAGCGCGTCGGCCGCGCCGGCCATTCCCTTGGCCTGGTGCCGAAAGGCCGGCTCTTCGGCCTGAGCCGGGAAGAGCTGATCGAATGCCTGGCCCTCATCCGGGCCGCGCGCGAAGGGCGGCTGGATCGCGTGCACATGCCACAGGCGCCGCTGGACGTGCTGGCCCAGCAGCTCGTGGCCACGGTAGCCACCGAGGACTGGGACGAGGATGCCCTCTTCGCACTCTGCCGCCGCGCCTATCCCTATCGAGACTTGACGCGCTCGGACTATGACGCCGTGCTGGAAATGCTCGCGGAAGGCATCGCACCGCAGCGCGGCCGCTATGGCGCCTACCTGCACCGCGACCACGTCCATCGCCGGCTGCGGGCGCGTAAGGGGGCCCGGCTCACCGCCATCACCTGCGGCGGCGCCATCGCGGAAGTCGCCGATTACCGCGTCGTCACCGACGATGAGAACCGCACGTTGGTCGGGACGCTCGACGAGGATTTTGCGGTCGAGAGCAACGGCGGCGACATCTTCCTTCTGGGCAACACTTCCTGGCGCGTCAAGCACATCCGCGGCGGCGAGGTCGTGGTCACCGATGCGCACGGGGCCCCGCCCACCATTCCTTTCTGGCGCGGCGAGGCGCCTGGCCGGACGCTGGAACTCTCGGCCGAGGTCGCCCGGCTGCGGCAGGAGCTGGTGGCCTTGCTTGAGCCCGACGCGGCCAACCACAGCGCTGCCGTGGACTGGCTCATGCCCGTCTGCCAGGTGGGCCGGCATGGAGCCGAGCAGGCGGTCGCCTATGTGGCCGCTCAGTACGCCGCCGCGGGCATGGTGCCGACCCAGCAGCGGCTCCTCTTCGAGCGCTTTTTCGATGAGTCGGGCGGTATGCAGCTCGTGATCCATGCGCCGTTCGGCACGCGCATTAACCGGGCCTGGGGCCTGGCGCTGCGCAAACGCTTCTGCCGGAGCTTTGACTTTGAATTGCAGGCCTCGGCCGACGACAACGGCATCGTCCTGTCGCTCGGGGAGCAGCACAGCTTTCCGCTGGAGCAGATGTACAAGCTGGTGCCCTCCCGGCTGGCGCGGGACGTGCTCGTGCAAGCGTTTCTGGCCGTGCCCTTCTTTGGCACGCGCTGGCGCTGGAATGTGACGCGGGCGCTGCAGCTCAAGCGCTCGCGGAAGGGCCAGCGCGTGCCGCCGCACCTGCAGCGCATGCGCGCAGAGGACCTGTTGTCCTCGGTGTTCCCCGCTCAGACCGCCTGCCAGGAGAACGTGGTGGGCGATATTGAAGTCCCGGAGCAGCCGATTGTCCGGCAGACGATCGCCGACTGTCTGCACGAGGTGGCCGACCTTGACGGCTTGCTGGCGGTCTTGCGGGACATTGAAGCGGGGCAGATCGAGCTGGTCGGTCTCGACAGCCGGGAGCCGTCCCCGTTTGCTCATGAGCTCCTGAATGGCCATCTCTATTCCTTCCTCGACGATGCCCCGCTCGAGGAGCGGCGCGCCAGGGCAGTCGCCATGCGGCGTTCGCTGTCGGTGGAGGCCCTGCGCGACCTGGGGCGGCTGGACCCCGAGGCGATTGCCCAGGTGAAGGACGAGGCCTGGCCGTTGGTCCGGGACGCCGATGAGCTGCACGATGTGTTGCTCTCCATGGGGGCGCTGCCGGCCGAGGACGGCTTGCGCTGGCAGACGTACTTCGAGGAGCTGCGCTCGGTGGGACGGGCCACGCGGGTGGAGACAGCAGTGGGGCCGCCGCTTTGGGTGGCCACGGAACGCTGGCCCCTGGTTCAGGCAGTTTGGCCGGGAGCACGGGCCTGGCCGGCAGTCAATGTGCCCGCGAGCATCCGTCGTGACTGGCCGCGCGAGGAAGCCGTCGCCTTCCTGGTGCGCGGCCGCATGGAATGCGCGGGGCCGGTCACAGCCGATAAACTGGGACAGGATCTTGGCCTGAATCCGCTGGATGTCGAAGGCGCGCTCGCCACGCTGGAAATGCAGGGCCTTATTCTGCGCGGCCGCTTCACCGGCGCAGCGGAGCTGGAGTGGTGCGATCGCCGGCTGCTAGCGCGCATTCATCGCCTCACGCTCGAAGGCCTGCGCCGGCAAATCGCTCCTGTACCGGTCGAGCAGTTCGTGCGTTTCCTGACGCGCTATCAGCATCTCCATGCACACGCCCGTATGCGCGGGCAAGCCGGGCTGCTGGCCCTGATCGAGCAGTTCGAAGGTTTCGAAGCGCCTGCCGGACATTGGGAGAAGCATTTGCTCCCGGCCCGGCTGGAGGCGTACGACCCCGCCTGGCTCGACGCGCTGACATTTTCCGGACAGGCCGGCTGGGGGCGCATCCGGCCGCCCGCGCCGCTGCCGACGGGCCGGATCACCAATGGCCGGCCCATGAAGGCCTTGACGCGCGCGACGCCCATCACGCTCATGCTGCGCGATCACGCCTCCTGGCTGCTGCCCGTGAACGCGGACAACCCTGACGGCGCGGCGGATGCTGCGCTGGGAAGGGATGCTGCGCTGGGAAGCAACGCCCGCGCGGCTTACGAAGCCTTCCTGCGCCACGGCGCCATCTTCCCGGCCCAGCTCGCCGCCCTGCTGCAACTGGTCCCCGCCCAGGTCGATGACGTCCTCGGCGAGCTGGCGGCCGCCGGCCTGGTCACCAGCGACGGCTATCCGGCTCTGCGGATTCTCCTCGGGGTCAAGGCGCGGCACAGCAGACGCCGAGGCTTGCGCTCCTCTCCTACCCCGGTCCATCCGGCTGGCCGTTGGACGTTGCTGCGCTCCGGCTTGATCAGTATCGTGGCCGCGGACGAGCGCGCGGAACACTGGTGCCGCCTGCTGCTGCGGCGTTACGGCGTCATGTGCCGCGACTTGCTGGCCAACGAATGGGCTGCCCCGCCGTGGCAGGAACTGGTGCGCACCTATCGCCGCCTGGAGGCGCGCGGCGAAATCCGCGGCGGCCGCTTCGTCGCCGGCATCGCCGGCGAACAGTACGCGCTGCCAGAAGTGATCCCGCTTCTCCGCTCGGCCACGGACGATCCCGAGGAACCCCCTTACACCCTGCCGGCAACCGACCCGCTCAACTTCACCGGCCGCATCAGCTCCGGCCCGCGCGTGCCGGCCTTGCCGGGACAGGCGATCGTCATCGCTCACGGACAAGTGCGCGGGCGTGAAGCGGCGCCCGCGCCAGATTACCTCGCACTTAGCCGCTCGGAATAGAATAACGGACATGCACAACCTGTTGAAACGTCGAAGCTTTTGGGCGGGCCTGTTTCTTGGCTTGTCTGGTATCATCGTGTTGACGGTTCTGCACGCGCTTTCTCGAAGACCGCTCCTGGACGACAAGTTTGTCCAGGTTCGACCAGGGATGACCCGCCAAGAGATTTTCGCAAATTCTGAAACCGACCGATGCAGTAGTCGCAGGCGACGTTGTGACCTGGACCGGCAGCGGCGCTCGTCTTCGGGTGTTCTTCAAAGACGACAGAGCCGTGATAACGCCGATCGAACGACTGCCGCGCACCAAGTTTCAAAAATTTCGGGACTTAGTCGGCCTTTGACCGCGCGGGTTCGGCAGTAAAGCCGGACAAGGTACTCTCACCGGCGTCTTTGAATCGACTCAGGGATCCAAGGCGTGACTGTCCACAACTTTCCGGCTTTATGCAAAAGGACGGTGGCACCCGCAACTTGTGCGCCTGCATCAAGGAGAATGGTCTTGAATTTAACAAAGAACTTTGTATCGTAAAGTAATCTAGACGGCCTGCGTGGCGATTTGCGATGATCCGCAATGGTGACGGGAGCCGGCGAAGGCTCGGTCTCACTTGGAGATGCTTTTCGATGCGTCACAGTCCCCCTCTCTTCACTGCTCTCCTCCTCCTCCTGCCCCTGGGCGACATCGATGTCACTCAAGGGGACGACAAACCCACGTCGAAGGACCTTGGCAAGATCGAGCCGCCGGGTGGAGTGCCGCTCGATTTCGGGCGGCCGGGGACACCAATCCAAATGGACGCGTTGGAAAAGGCTAGAAAGCGCCTGGAGTCGGTAGCCGCGGAAGACCTCGACAAGTGGGTCGTCGAACTGGAACGGATCATGAACAAGAAGCTCGACGGGGCGCTTGCAAAACAGGCATGCCGCACCTATTTCGTGTCGCGCATGAGCGTGACCTTCGACGATCTCAAGTGGAACGCCAAGGCCGCGGACAACCTGTTCCAGCGCGCCCGAACCGTACCAGCGACGGAAGCCAAGGTCTGGAGGGAAGGGTTTGAAGGGCTGCTGAAGAAGGAGATCGGACAATCGGCCACTACAAACTACGCCGCAGGGCCGGCGTACGCTGTTCCACTGGTTCTCATCCCAGTTGAGGCTCTTCACGAAGGGCAGAAGTACAGCGCCGAGCGTGGCCAGAAGTTTCGGACGCGCCTGAAGCAACTGACTGCGGAGGACGTCTCACTCTGGAAAGACAAGGTGGACAAATTCGCGGGTACAGAACTCGACGCCGCGGTCAACATCATCCTTTTGGATGACTACTTCGACAACGAACTGTTCCAGCGGCACAAATTCAAGGCTGCTATCGGGGCAGGCAAGTAGCATGTCACAATCAATAGCGTCACGGGTTGCTCTGGTCACCGGCTCCGCGACGGGAATCGGTCGGGCGACGGCGTTGCGGTTTGCCAAGCGCGGCCTGGCGGTCGCCGTTAACTATTCACGCTCCGAGAAGGAGGCGAAGGAGACCCTCGAAGAAGTCAAAAGCCATGGCGTGGCGGCGATTCTCTGCCAGTGTGATGTCGCCGTCGAAGCGGAAGTCCGAGCCATGATAGGGCGCTGCCATCATGAGCTCGGAGGCCTCGACATTCTGGTCAACAACGCCGGCGCCACGCGCTTTATCGATCACGCCGATCTGGATGCGCTGACGGATGAAGTCTGGGACGAGATCCTGGGGGTGAACTTGAAGGGTACTTTTTATTGTTGTCGGGGCGCGCTGCCACTTCTCCAGGAGCGGCAGGGCGCGATCGTCAACGTCACCTCGATTGCGGGACTGCAAGGGGAAGGCAGCTCGATTCCTTACGCGGCGAGCAAAGCCGCAGGCAATTGTTTGACGAAATCGTTGGCGCGCGCTTTTGCGCCTCGCGTGCGCGTCAACGCCGTGGCTCCAGGTCCGGTACAGACTCGCTGGCTGGCGGATTATCAGGATCGGGTCGAGCGCTACGTCCAGCAGACGCCGATGCGCCAGGCGGCCACTCCTGAACAGGTCGCGGAAGTGGTAGAGTTTCTCGCGCTGAGTGCTTCCCTGGTTACCGGCCAGGTTCTCGTCGTTGACGGCGGACGGACGATGTAGCCGCTGACCGGATTGTGGCTGCTGGCCTCGTCGAGCAGGCACTACCGGGCGGCGAAGACTGTACCCTCGACCTCGACCTGCACCTCGGCCGAAGTCCGGCCCCCGCCCACTGCACCTTCACAGATCCAGCAGTTTTGGCGCTTGCGTCCGGGAAGCTCGTATCTTAGCTTCAGTTACGGACTTGTACATTTCAGGAGGCACTTATGAGCGAGCCTGATCCGGAGAAGCTGCCGGTGGTCCTGTCGCTTCAGGAGAGACATGAGCGCGCCTTGAACGAATGCGATCGCCTGCTAGGCCACTTCAGAACGAAGGCAGACTGGCACAAGCACTTATTCAAAGGCCTAAAGTATTCCAGCATTATCCTCTCCATCGGCGTGACTGTTTTGGCGGCCTTGCCGTCAAACGCAATGGGGTGGACCCTTCCTGTAGTCGCTGGGCTAGCCGCACTGTGCACAACCATGCTGAGTGCAACTCGCGTACAGGAGTTATGGCTCCTTTCACGAAACACCCAGATGCATCTCCAGGTCGAGAAGTTTAATTATTGCCAAGGTATCGGGAGTTACTCCGAGTTAGGCGACGAGGATATGATACAAGATGCCGAGGGATGGGGCTGCGAGAGCCGATTGCAAGTCTTTATTCGTCGGGAAAACTACCTTGAACACGGCCTGCATTACATCAATTGAACAGATGTCCTTATGCTCAGTTAGAAGTTCGCCAAGTCTCGAACGCAAGTTGAAGTCGTAGTCGGCCAAGTCCATGAGGGACATCTTCGGCATGGAAAAACATCCTTTCGTATCGCTATCCGTAACCAATTTGATTGCTACATTAGGGTGAAGATTGACAAATTCCACGAAGAAATCACGAACAAAGCCTTCTAGACTGCCCCAGGTCAGAATAATGCCTTGCCTTGTCCACTCCTTCAAGCCGTGTTGAATTACAACGTCATCCAGAAAGGAGTTAAGCAGCTCGGACAGTTCCTCATGCGACGGCTGGACCTCCTCCTGGTTTGATTCATTTGCAATTTGCGCGTTTACGCTCTTTACGGCTTCTTCCCGAAGATTCTCTTTAGTCGCAGCGGCGTCCCCCTCCCTCATCTCTCCGAACACGGCTTGCACTCGCATCAGCAGAAACGCACGAAAGACGATGAAATATGGCAAAGAGAGGGCTTCAATGGCCCCAAGCATGTTCTTCTTAAAATTTCTCGGCTATTCCTTTGAACTCGGGGGGCACAATGTGGTCTTCGTGACCGTTCAAATCTTCCCATGACGGCGAAACTAAGAAGGAGTTCTTCACGCGATGGCATTTTTTCATCGCTGACACTATGCGACTCCTTATTTAGAGGCGGTTACCCTCGAAAAGCATCCCCTGCCTCACCGGCTGCCATCCGCCCATCGCTTCCACAACCGGCTCAGCAGCCAGGCGTCCCAATTCCTTCGGCTCCATTTTATACAGCCCACCGCCGTAGACACGGCCTTCGCGGATAAACGCATCCGTGTCGATCTGGCGCAAGGCTTGAAACACCGCCGGGAAAAGCTGCGGATCGGCACGCAGTGCCGCTTGCAGAGGCCCTTTCGGAAACAGCAGCAAGTACAGGTTCGAGGCCAGCGCCGCGGATTGATTCCAGAGGAAGCGAAACGGCTTGCGGCCGTTGCTGGTCCGGCCCATGTAGGTGCACAGAAACGGCGCGGGAAGTCGTTTCTCCTGGGCGTACCAGGGGACGCGGCGGCTGGCCAGGTAGCCTTCGTGGATGGCCTGCTCCTTGCCGGTTTGCAGGTAGTTCCAGAAGAGGGGATAACGCTTGCGCAGCTCGTGCTCCGGACGGTCGCAGTCGATCAGGCAGAGGACTTTCGGCAGCCTGGGAAAGCCGTCCGGATCGGCTTCGATGATCTCGAGAGGCAAGTGCCGCGGGCTGGGCAGGATCGGCTTGACGAAATCGGCAGGGATGCGCCAGGACTCCACTTCTTCACGCGGGCGGATGAAGAAGTCGTTGGCGCCGGTGGCCAGGCCGCGCTTGATCGTGAACAGGTCGGCCAGCGTGAGCGTGTCGCCGTTGGACACGTGAACGGCCGGGCTGGCCTCGGGATAGTTGGTCCATTTGCGGGTCCGGCGCAGCGTGGCGAGCGGAATGGCTTGCTCGGCTTGCGGGCCTAAAAGCGTGCCGCCGTGCGTGAAGCGCACCGTGTGCCGGGGCGGCGGCAGCGACTTCTCGAAGAC
>DASZFN010001093.1:0-4135 GCA_035939715.1 Gemmataceae bacterium
GGGCCGCTAGTGGTGTCACGGCCCTCGCTGGCGCTTCGGGTTACAATGCTGCAACATCCTGCACGGTCATATAGATGGCAACTCATTCCGCTTGCGCCCAAACTTGAGCCAGTTCAATCAGAACTTTCATAGCCGTCGCCATCTCCTCCAGACAGGTCCATTCCAGCGGCGAATGGAGGTTGTGTTCTCCGGTCGACAGGTTCGGCGTCGGCAAGCCGAGCTCCGTCAAGCGCGAGCCGTCCGTGCCGCCGCGCACGATGGTGCGCTTCGGCTGCAGCCCGACGCGCCGCATGGCCTCCTCCGCAAACGAGGCGGCGCGCGGCTCCTTCGCCAGGCCATCGGCCATGTTGCGATACTGCGGCGTGATTTTGATATCGATGTGCGCCCGGGGATACTCCGCCGTCAATGTCTGGGCCACAGCGCGGAGGTAATTGGCCTTGTCCGCCAGCCGGGCCGTGTCGAAATCACGCAACAGGATGCGGAGCGTCGCCTCCGCCACACCGCTCTCCAGCCGGTACGGATGCAGAAATCCCTCGCGGTCCGCAGTGGTCTCCGGCGCCAGCGTTTGCCGGGGCAATCGTTCCAGGAAGGTCCCGGCCAGGCGCACGGCATTGACCATCTTCCCCCTGGCGATGGACGGGTGGATGTTGATGCCCTGGATGGTGACCACGGCAAGATCGGCGGAGAAGGTCTCCACATCAATCTCGCCCACGCCGCCTCCGTCCAGCGTATAGCCCACGTGCGCGTCCAGCTTCTTGAGGTCAACATGATCCACGCCGTGGCCGACTTCTTCGTCGCAGGTAAAGCAGAGACGGATCGGCCCATGCGGAATTTCCGGATGCGCCGTGAGGTAGGCGGCCGTCTCCATGATCACGGCCAGGCCCGCCTTGTCATCCGCGCCGAGAAGCGTGGTGCCATCGCTGGTGATGAGCGTCTTGCCCTGGACAGCGGCCAGCTCTGGATTATCGGCAGCGCGGAGGATTTTGCCCATATCGCCCGGCAAGGTGATGTCGCCGCCGTCGTAGTTGCGGTGCACGATGGGTTTCACCTTGTGGCCGCTGGTCTCGGGCGAGGTGTCGAAGTGAGCAATCCAGGCGATGGTCGGCGCCGGTTTCTTGAGCGTCGCCGGCAAGCTAACCCAGACAATGCCGTGCTCATCCTGCATTGCGTCTTTCAAACCGATCGCCTTCAGCTCGTCGAGAACGATCTTGCCCAGCTCCAATTGACCGGGCGAACTGGGATACGAGGTAGCTCGTTCGTCCGCCTGCGTATCGACCTGGACATATCGGCAGAACCGCTTGAGGAGTGAATCCATCGGTGCAGGATCCCATGGTTTGATTGTTTCGTGGCGACATGCAGCTTGTCATTACACGGACTGCGTGACGCCGATCTTTGGACAAAGCTTTGCCAGCACGCACTGGCTGCACATCGGCTTGCGGGCGTGGCAGACTCGCCTGCCGTGGAAGATCATGTGATGACTGAACATCGTCCAGTTCTTCGCTGGAATGAGGTTCATCAGGTCGCGTTCGACTTTTTCGGCCGCCGTTTCCCTGGTAAGGCCGAGCCGGCGGCTGAGCCGGCCGACGTGCGTATCCACGGTGATGCCGGGCACGTCGAAGGCGTTCCCCAGAACGACGTTGGCGGTCTTTCGGCCGACGCCGGGCAGCCCGACCAGTTCTTCCATGGTGCGCGGAATTTCGCCGCCATAGTCCTCGACGAGTTGCTTGCAGCAGGCGATGATGTTCCGCGCCTTGTTCCGGAAGAATCCCGTGGACTGGATGGCCTTCTCCAGTTCCGCCGGGTTGGCGGTCGCATACGCCTTGGCACTTGGGTAGCGGGCAAACAGGTCCGGCGTCACCAGGTTGACACGCACGTCGGTGCACTGTGCGGAGAGGATCGTGGCAATCAGAAGCTGCAGCGGATTCTGGTGATGCAGCGCGCACTCCGCATCGGGGTACTCCTTGGCGAGCAGACGTACGATCTTTTTGGCCCTGGCACGCAAAGGGTCGGCTGTTTTCATGGCCATTTACTTGTCATTGGTCATTGGTCATTCGTCATTCGCATGAGCGAATGACCAATGACCGATGACATCAATAAGGAAACTTGTCATCAAAAGGCGCCGCCGCCAGTTCAACGATAAACTTCGACAGCCGCTCCACCACAACCTCCATCAAGCGCTCCCCTTTCTCGGCCGAGGCGGCGAACGGGTCGCCCATGCCGGTATTGGTCGTCGCAAGGTGCCAGGGCCGTGTGATGGAGACCCAGCCGCGATTGACCGCATCGAGACGCGTCGGCTTGACGGCGCCTTCGTCAGCGCGGTCGAGCTGGACCAGCTCCGGAAAATATGCCATTCCCAGACTCGTCTCTACCTCGTCGGCATGCTCGCCGGGCTTGGCAAATATCCTGGCATAAGTATCTGCAGCCATCCGAAACCAATCGCAGAGGCAAAGAAACACCTTGGTTCGATGATGTAACTCGCGCATGAGCGGCTTGAGCTCGTTGCCGCCGTGGCCGTTGAGCAAAAGCAGTTTGCGAATGCCTTGTCGCTCCAGCGAGTCCACGACGTCGGTCAACACAGCAAGAAGCGTTGTCGGCGTCAGGCTGCAAGCAATCGCACCCGGAATCTTCAGGTGATTGGTGTTGACGCCGAAGGGAATCGTGGGCAGGAGCGTCACGCGTGCCCCGGACTGGTAGGCTTTTTCACAGGACCGCTGCGCGATAGCTTCGACCTCGTAAATGTCCGTGCCATAAGGCATGTGCAGGTTATGCGGCTCGGTGGCTCCAAAGGGCAAGACAGCGACTTCCCATTTCTGCGAGCGCACAAACGCATGATTCTGTTCCGCCAGGGCCCATTCGCGCATAAGCAACTCGTGAGGATGACTGGGCTGGTTGACTTCTAAGCATTCAATTATTCAGTATTCTACATTTCTTTGCCGCGATTGCTGCGTTTCCTGTTCATGACGCCCTCAAGCAGCTTCCAGGATAGCGGCGACGCCCATGCCGCCGGCCGTGCACACGGAGACAAGCGTGCGGCCTGAACCCTTGGCAGCCAGGAGCTTGCCGGCCTGGGCGAGGATGCGCGCTCCGGTTGCTGCAAACGGATGGCCGAAGGCCAGGCTGCCGCCCTTGACATTTATCTTGGCCCGATCGATTGCTCCCAGGGCGTGCGCCAGACTTAGGCGTTCCTGGCAGTATTCCGTGGATTCCCAGGCCTTCAAGGTACACAGGACCTGTGCGGCAAAGGCCTCGTGAATTTCATAGAAGTCGAAGTCTTGCAGGCTGAGTCCCGCGCTTTGCAACAAATTGGCGACCGCCACGGTCGGTGCCATCAATAAGCCTTCGCCCGCCAGGAAGTCGACGGCCGCAGTCCGCGCATCGGCCAGGTAAGCCTGTATCGGCAGACCGCGCGTGCGGGCCCAGGATTCGCCGGCCAGAAGCACGCCGGCGGCGCCGTCGGTGAGTGGCGTGCTGTTACCCGCAGTGAGCGTGCCCTTACCTGAAGTTCGGTCGAACGCAGGGGGCAGCGCGGCCAGCTTCTCCAGGCTCGTATCTTCGCGCAAGTTGTTGTCGCGCGCGACGCCGTGGTAGGGCAGGACCAGGTCGTCGAAGAAGCCCGCCGCATAGGCCTGGGCGGCCTTGTGATGGCTTTCGACGGCCCACTGGTCCTGCTCCTGGCGGCTGATGCCCCACGTCTGGGCCATCTGTTCGGCATGCTCACCCATGCTTTGGCCGGTTCGTGGCTCGCGGTTGCCGGGAGCGACCGGCTTCAGTTCGGACGGCCGCACGCCCAGGAAAGCGCCGAGACGCTTGCCAAAAGATTTTGCCGTCGCAGCGCGGATCAGCCGGCGGGCAAACTTCCGGCTGAAGACGACCGGAGCGTCGCTGGTGGTATCGGAGCCGCCTGCGATCGCGCACTCGATCTGGCCAAGCGCGATCTTACCGCCAAGTAAGAGAGCGGCTTCGAGGCTGGTGCCGCACGCCATCTGCAGCGTGACGGCCGGCGTCCGCGGCGACAGGGAAGTGGACAGGACTGCCTCGCGCGCCAGGTTCCAGTCCTTGGAATGCGTGACCACCGCCCCGGCGGCAACTTCATCGATCACGGTGCCCTGCAAGCGATACTTTTGAACCAGGGCCT
>DASZFN010001094.1:0-1989 GCA_035939715.1 Gemmataceae bacterium
CGTAAGCTTGGGGTCGGCTGCCGCCACGCTCTCGGTCATTTCCAGCTGCAGCCGCGCCGGGTCCACGCCCGTCTCCCGCAGTGCGTCCTGAATGTCGTTCACCAGCCGGGCATCGGCAAACTGCCGCGCCGATACGTTCACTGTGAGATTCATGGGCTGATCGGTGGAGCGGTTGGCCTCCCACTCGCGCAATTGCTTGCAGGCCTGCAGGATCAGCCAGTGTCCGATCGACACCAGGATCCCGGTGTCTTCCGCCGCCTCGATAAACCGGTACGGCGAGATCAATCCTTGCGTGGGATGGTCCCACCGCAGCAGCGCCTCCACACTTACAATCCGCCGCGTGGCCAGTTCCACCACCGGCTGGTAATAGATGCGGAACTGGCGCTCGGTCAGGGCCGTCCGCAAATCCGCCTCCAGCCGGAGTCGCCCCACAGCCTGGGTGTGCATCGCTTCATCAAAAACTTCGCAGCGCGATCCGCCGAGCGCCTTCGCCCGGCGCATGGCCACATCGGCGTCCTTCAATCCATCCTCGGGCTGCTCGTGCGCGGGCGTGCTGAGCGCGATGCCCACACTCACCGCAACCCGCACCTCGCGAGAATTGACCGGAAAAGGTTCCGCCGCCGCGGCCTGGATGCTCTTGGCCACCCGCAGCGCATCGGTGGGATCGCTCGCTCCATCCAGCAAAATCGTGAACTCATCTCCACCCAGCCGAAACAGCACAACCTCTGCCGAGCCCCGGCCGCCCTCGCGCCGCGCCAGGGTGTCGTCTTGTCGCAACTGGTTGGCCAGCCGCCGTGCGATTTCCAGCAGCACCTGATCGCCGGCGGTCGCCCCCATGCTTTCGTTAAAGACCTTGAAGTGATCCACGTTCGCCAGCAGCAATGCATAGGGACGTCCCCCGTCCCGCCGCGAACGCAAAAACGAACTCTGCAGCCGATCCAGAAACAGCCGGCGGTTGGGCAGTCCGGTCAGCGGATCGTGAAACAGGTTGTGCTCCAGTTCCTCTTCCGCCCGCTTGCGCTGGGTGATGTCGCGATTCACAATCACCAGCTTCGCCACTTCGCCCTTGGCATCGCGGACCGCGCTCGCGATCGACTCCAGCACCCGCCAGGTGCCGTCCTTGTGCTTGATCCGGTACTCCAGCCGTTTCCCGACTCCCGTCTCCCGCGCCTCTCGCGCCGCCTCGAGAACCTTGAAGCGATCGTCAACATGAATCTGCTCGAACGCCGAAGTCTCTCCCAACTCCGCGGATGAGTATCCCAGAATTCGCTTGTACGCCGGACTGTTGTACAGCCGCCGCCCCTTCACGTCCACCAGGGCAATCATGTCGGCAGCGTTCTCAGTCACAATCTGGAATAATTCTTCATTCTTCCTGGACTCCCGGTGGATCTGGTAGATCCGCACTTGCTGGTAGATCACCAACACGGCCAGCGCGCCCAGCGGAATCCAGAACCATTGCAACACCATGCACAGGTCTCCTGGGGAATCTATCGGCGGGAATTTGCCGGACATTAAACCTTGCGTCCAAAGCGCCGGGACTGCATCTACTTTGGGCATGGAAACCCTGACGGAATTCAGCCTGACCGAGGCCATCGCAATTCTTACCCGCACTCCCGCAACCCTGAATACTCTGCTGCGCGGCCTGCCCGACCTCTGGGTGCTCCACAACGAAGGCAGCAGTGACGGAGGAAAAGACTCCTGGAGCGCCTTCGACATCGTTGGCCACCTGATCGTCGGTGATCGCACCGATTGGATGCCGCGGGCGCGCATTATTCTGGAGGTTGGCGAAGCGCGGCCCTTCGAACCCTTTGACCGCTTCGCGCAGCAGAAAGAAAGTCAGGGCAAGTCGCTGGAACAACTTCTGGACGAGTTCGCCCGCGTGCGCAGCGAAAATGTAGCCGCGCTCCAGGCGCTGAATCTGCAGCCGGAAGACTTAGCGCGGCGAGGCCGGCATCCCGCGCTGGGAGTGGTGACGCTCTCGCAACTTCT
>DASZFN010001095.1:0-5386 GCA_035939715.1 Gemmataceae bacterium
ATGCCAGCCCATGGTCATGAAGATTGGTTGGACGACGAGGAAGGCGGCGGCGAAGACAATCTCGGTCACGAGGATGGCGATGCGCCCGGCACGGCGGCCCGCAGGCGGAACCCAGGCGGCAGTGGGCGCGGCGGGTTGGTGGCTCCAGAAGAAGCGGCAGAGGGAGAGGCCGTCGGGCAGGGCGAGGAAGATGCAGCCAAGAAGCAGGTTGGCGGCGAAGAGCTTCACGGGGACGTCGTAGCAGAAGTTGTAGAGGACCACGTTGGTGACCACGAAGGTGGAGAAGAGGGCGCCGGCGAGCGCGGTGCGGCGATAGAAAAGCAGGATGCCGCCGAGCACCTCGGCTGAGCCGCAGATAATCTCGTAAACGGGGTTGAGGCCGATGAGGTTCCAAAGAAAGGTCATCGGGGACATGTTGCCGGCGGGCTCGTTCAGGATGGCGATGGAGGGCGGCGGCATCTGGAACGGAAAGACCTTGGCCAGGCCATAGATGACCATGAACATGCCGCAGGTAAGCCGAAGGACAAAACGAAGCCATGCGTGCAGGGCGCGGTACTCGGTACGGCGGTTGTTCCGGACGTGGGCGATGACGGTCCAAACCATTCCGCCGGCCAGGGCGAAGGTCAACAAGAGGCCGTTCTGAATCCAGTTCATCGTGGTGTCGCCCGATTCGCTTGGGTGCCAGTGGGCGGCGATGCCGGTCAGATGGAAGAGATGCTGCCCGGTGAACTCGGAGAGATGGTTGAAGGGCCAGTTGAGCTTGTCTTCGATCCAGCCGCCGACCACCGGGAAGGCTTGAAAGAGGGTTCCGTTGCTGTCGAAAAAGATGAAGCAGAAGAAGTAGAGAAAGGCGATGCGGAAGCCGAGGCGCGTGGCAGGGCTCCAGGAGGCGAGCGAAGTGCCGGCGGAGACGGGGGGCTCGGCGGAGGTGGCGATGTCTGAAAGCTCCAAGTGGGACCTCGCGTGGGGACGATCTCGGATGTTGGACGATCCTGCTCTGAAGCGAGTTTGGAGTCAAAGAAGAGAAAATTTCGGTATGGAGTTGGGAGGACCGGCGCGATCCAGGTCCGTGATCGCTATCGTGAGGCCATTGTGATGCCGGGTTCGTACTCCCCCGGGCGGGTACACGCGCCGGGATGTTTTAAAATTCTTGAAACAGTTCGCCGCCGTTTTCCACCCGTCACCAAACGCATCCCTCTCGCCACACGCACCACAGCATCGCCTCGGATTTAACAGGTCTTCCATCGCATGAAGCCGTCCGCACCGCTGCATCTGCCCACCGGGGCCCCCAGCGACAGGTCTCCGTCACCGGGGTGGCAAGAAGAAGAAAGGAAGGATCCATGAAATACGCCGGCCTGCTGGTCATGCCCGCCGGGTTCTTCCTCGCCCTCGCGGCCCTGGTGCTGTTTCCCGATCCCGCCCGGCGCGCGGCCTTTGTCGTCTGCGGTCTTCTCGTCGAAGTGCTCGGCCTCATCGTGGCCGTGCGCGGGCACATGCTTGAGGCGCGCGAGGCCCGGCGATGACCGGTTTTGCATTCGTTCTCCTCCTGTTGGCGCCACTCGCCATTGCCGGCCTGGCGCTGGTGAATGCCGGACTCGGCCGCTCGCGCTCGGCCGCGCAGGCCCTGCTGGGATCGCTGGCCGTCATGTCGGCCGCCTTCATCGCCTTCGCAGGCATCGGCGCCTGCTTTGCCGGCGCTGACGGAGCCCTCTCAATCTCCGTTGCCGGCAAGAGCTGGAACTGGCTCGGCACCGCGCCCATCCTGCTGATGCACCTGGCCAAATCACCCATCGAGTCTCAGCTCGCGGTCTTGTTTGAATGCCTCGCGGTGGCCTTGTGCGGCTTGATTCCCTGGGGCGCCGGCGCCGACCGCGTGCGGCTCGCCGCCGGCTGGGCCATGGCCGCTCTCCTGGGCGCATTCGTCTTCCCTCTCTTTGCCCATTGGGTCTGGGGCGCAGGCTGGCTGGCCCAGCTTGGAACCAGCTTCGGCATCGGCGCCGGCTTCCTCGACCCCGCCGGAGGAGCCACCATCCACGTCCTGGGCGGCGCTTGCGCCCTGGTCGTCATCTGGATCGCCGGGCCGCGCCGCGGCAAGTTCCCCAGGGAAGGCCTGGCCACTGCCATGCCCGGCCACAACGCTCCCTATGTCCTTCTCGGCTGCATGCTGGCCCTGGTCGGATGGATCGCCTTCAACTGCGCCGGCGCACTGCTCTGGCTGAAGACGGACCCCAGTGACTTGGTGGTCACCGCCCTCAATACCATGCTGGCCGCCGCCGGAGCGCTGGGCGCAACCCTCGTCGTCACCTGGTTCCGCTTCGGCAAGCCTGACGCCAGTCTGTGCGCCAACGGTTGGCTCGCCGGCCTGGTCACCTCCAGCGCCGGTGCCACGCTCATGTCCCCCGCCGCCGCCTTGTTCACCGGCATCGTCATGGGCATAGCCACTCCGCTGCTGGTCGAGTTCCTTGAGCTCGCGCTTTCCCTCGACGACCCCTCCGGCGCGGTCACCGTTCACTTTGTGGGTGGCCTCTGGGGACTGTTCACCGCCGGCCTCTTCGCTCCGCAGAAGGGCCAGTTCCTCGCCCAACTCGTCGGTATCGCGACGCTGCTGGGCCTGTTCCTCCCGGTCATCTATCTGCTCTTCAAGCTGCTCAACCGGCTGGTCCCGCTCCGCGTCGACCCCGACGGCGAGCGGATCGGCATGGACCTCCACGAACTAGGCGGCGGCGCCTACCCCGAGTTCGTCATCCACCGCGACGAGTCCTACCGCTAAGGAGCGGCGCTCTGTCGCTTTGTCCCTTGTCCCTCGTCCCTTTGTCCCTCCCTGGTCCCTGTCTTTCTCAATTCAGCTGAATGCTCCCCGTAATAATGTGCGCATCCAGCCGGTACAGGCCGTCGTTTGACATGCGCTTGAAGCTGCGGAAGAAGCCGCCCTTGTCGACGGAGAACTCCTTCGCGCGCACCTCGCCAATCTCCACCTCGGCATCCACTGAGCGATACTCACTCGCATTCACGCCGGAGACCGTCACCTCGCCGGCGTGCACATCGATATCCTTGTCGCCGCTCACATCCTTCACGTGGATCGCCCCGGCCGGCACCCGCACGCGCAGATGCGTCTGGTGCGGCACCTCCACCGTGATATGCACGTTGTTGTTCGGGCCGCCCGTGATCTCCAGCTCTCCCTTGCCGTCGTTGCTGTGGTAGCGAATGTGCACGCGGCGCGCGTCGTCCTCGTCGTCGAGCCGGCATGTAACGCGGATCTCGCGCTGGTCGGTTCCTACCAGGTTCACCTCGGCAGACCGCGAAAAGACCGCCAGCCGCAGTCCCGCATCCGCCGGCACCGTGAGACCCTCCGCACAGCTGCTTGCTTCCCCCCGGGCCGCATTCGCGCCGGCAGCCGTCATCAGCACGCAAACCAATCCGGTCATCACCTTCATGCGTTCCTCTACGTCCCCCATCCCACGAAAGTTCCCCTGACATCATTGTCCCTATGTCCCTTGTCCCTTCGTCCCTTGTCCCTTCGTCCCTGCCTTTCTAGTCCCCAGCCCCTGGTCCCTGGTCCCTGGTCCCTGTCTCTTGTAACTTCGCCGCACCAATTGTTGTCTAATAGATGCCGGGTCCGATCATTGATCATTGACCACTGACCACTGATCACTGGCTTCCCCTGAGGTCGTATCATGCTGATTCGCAAACCGTCCGACATCCCGTCTTCCCTCATCACCCCCAGGGAGCACTACCTCAATCGCCGCCGCTTCTTGCGCGGAGCCCTTTCCGGGGCCGCCGTTGTTGGCGCGGCCGCGCTAGGCATCGACCGTGCCGCCGATCTGATCTCTCCGCGCACGGCCGCCTTAGCGGGTGCCAGGCTCGAGACCGTCAAGAGTCCCCTCAGCACCACCGGCGAACAGCTCACCCCCGCCAAGGACATCACCAGCTTCAACAACTTCTATGAGTTCGGCATCGAGAAAGGCGACCCCTCCCACAACGCGGGCGGCCTGCCCACGCGTCCCTGGACGGTGCGCGTCGAGGGCAAAGTGAAATCTCCCAAGACCTTCGACATCGACCAGCTCCTCAAGCTCCGGCCCCTTGAAGATCGGGTTTATCGCCACCGCTGCGTCGAAGGCTGGAGCATGGTCATCCCCTGGGTCGGCTACTCGCTCTCCGAGTTCATCAAGCAGTGTGAGCCGCTTTCCTCGGCCAAGTACGTCCAGTTCCTCTCCTACTACGACAAGCATGTCGAAAAATGGTCCAATCAAACCCCCATCTTCTGGCCGTACTCTGAAGGCCTGCGCATGGACGAAGCCATGAATCCGCTCACCCTGCTCACCTTCGGCCTTTACGGTGAAGTGTTGCCCAACCAGAACGGAGCGCCGGTCCGCATCGTGTTGCCCTGGAAGTACGGCTTCAAGTCGGCCAAATCCATCGTCGCTATCCGCTTCGTTGAGAAGCAGCCGTCCACAACGTGGCAGGAACAGTCGCCCAGCGCTTACGGCTTTTACTCCAACGTCAATCCCGACGCCGCGCCGTGGCGCAGTCAGAAGTACGAGCGCCGCCTTGGCCTGCCCATCTACGAACAGACGCGCACCACGCTCAAGTTCAATGGCTACGGTGACCAGGTAGCCTCGCTCTACAACGGCATGGACCTGGTGAAGAATTACTAAGTCAGGGAACAGTGAATAGTGGTCAGTGAACAGACCTGGGCAAGCTGATTCGACGAGCCTCGGGTTCATCTATCATTGCTTTCCTGCTTGCATGGGCCAGTTCAGTTGTTTACACATTCACTGTTCACTGTTCACTGTTCACTGGAGTTCCATGCCGCGTACGACCGACACCGAAGACCAACTCGCCGCCTTCCTCGCCAAATACTCGCCGGAAGTCTCGGATCTGGCCGAGGCTCTCCGTAGCAAAATGCGCAAGCTCTATCCCACCGCCCTCGAGCTCGTCTACGACAACTACAACGCGCTGGCCATCGGTTACAGCCCTGGCGAGAAGGCGTCCGAAGCCATCTTCTCCATCGCGCTCTACCCCAAGTGGGTCAGCTTCTTCTTCCTGCAGGCCCGCGGCCTCTCCGATCCCGAGTGCTATCTCACCGGCTCCGGCACCGTCTGCAAGCACATCGTTATGGCGACGCCCGATGATCTGAACGATCCAGCCATCCAGGACCTGATGCAACAGGCCCTGGAGATTGCGAAAGTGCCCTTCGCGCCCCAAGGTGAGCATCGCCTGATCATCAAGTCTGTCTCCGCCAACCAGCGCCCGCGCCGTCCGAAGGCTATCAGCGCGAAGCGCGCCAACACAGCCACCAACGCGAAACGTGCGACGAAGGCTACCAACCCGAAGCGTGCTGACACCGCTAAAGCCCGATGAATCGCTCTCTCCTCATTACTCTCAA
>DASZFN010001096.1:0-4285 GCA_035939715.1 Gemmataceae bacterium
TTGCCCGCGGCCGGCGCAAGCGCGTCGAGGCGACCTTGCATCGCGCCACGCTCGACCGCGCCCGCGTCATGATGACGTCCGAACAGCTCGCCGCTTTCGACATCGCCCGCGAGCCGCTGCAACTGCAGAGGGCATACGGCAACACTGCGTTTGGCCGGGCGTGCCTTGCGGCGCGGCGGCTGATTGAGGTGGGCGTTCGCTGCGTTGAGGTGACCCTCGACGGCTGGGATAGCCATGCCAACAATCACTCGATCCAGCGGGAGCGCGTCGCCATACTCGACCCCGCGTTCAGCACGCTTGTTCGCGATTTGAAGGATCGCAAGTTGCTTGATAAGACGGTCGTTCTCTGCACCGGCGAGTTCGGACGCACGCCGAAGATCAATCCTGCCGGTGGACGTGACCACTGGACCAACGGCTTCAGCTTGGCCCTGGCGGGCGGCGACATCTGGGGCGGCCAGGCTATAGGCGCTACGGATCCCGAAGGGCATGGGGACCCGGTAGAGCGCACCAGCGTGGCCGACATTCACGCCACCATACTTACTGCGCTGGGCGTGGACCTGGCCAAAGAAGTGATCACGCCCGTCAAGCGCCCCATCAAGTTCACCCAGGGACAGCCGTTGGCGAAGCTCCTGAGTTGAAGCGGCTCCAGGCTTGGCAAGCGGCGTGCCGGGCGATACTAAGTCGGATATTTTTAATCTTCAAACTGACCCACTACCGCCCGCCCCGCAGGCCGTCCTGGAGCGTCAGGTCGCCGAAGACGTTGCCGAGCACGACCAGCTGCCTGCTGAAGCGCCCGCCGGAGTCGAGGTTCGATCAAACTATACCTGGGTCAATCTCAATGTTGATCCGAACTGAGTGGAGCTTGACAATGGCGGAAGATCAAAAAGAACCTATCACGGCGCCCAAAAAGAAGATTTTCCGTTGCGACAAGATTTGCACCTACGTCGGCAGTGGCAACGAGCCGCAACGGTGTAAAGGTAAATGTGCCCGAGAACCGGGACACATTCTCAATTGCAAATGCAGAACTCACGAAATGCAGTAAGGCCTTGGAGTCCTCGGCCGATTTGCTGCTCGGGTCTCCATAAACCGTCCGCGATTCTCTTGTAAACGAGAGGAGTTATGGACCGTCCGAATAAATCTGCCGCACTATTGAAGCCCGAGGATGGACTACCCGGCAGTGTAACTGTGCATAACGCGGACTGCTAGTGACTTGCAGCCTTGCGTGAATAATCGGAGAGCGCCGTCAACTAAGGGCAACCCTGGCTAAGCAAGCTGCTTATCGAACAGATTTCAGACGCCTGCGGCCGGTGTCGACCCTGATTGAGCAGTCCACAAGCATCCCAGCGTTACACGCTGGGAGACTTCGTCGGGCAAAAACACCTACAAGCGTGAAAGGTATTCGCCCGATCCAACCAGGGCCGCAATGACGTCTTCGTCCTTTGCTCCGTTGCCCAATGCCGCTAAGAAGTTGGCAAGACCGCTGCTGTCAGGCGGCCGGTGCAGGAAGCGCAGGTAATAGCCGCCCACCAAGTTCTGGCGGTACTCGGTGCTGGCAAAAATCGTCGCTGCCACCTGGCTGCGCGTGACGCCATTGGACAGTTGTTGATCGAAGCCCGCTCGGCCGCTCGCATCGATGGGTCGTCTTAGAGCGTCCTGGAAGAGAGCCGTGAGGAAGCCGTCATTGGTACCTCCGCCGCGGTTCTGGAAGTATTCCGCGGAGCCGGTTAAGATCACGGCCATTTGCTCGTCGGTACCACCGGTCGCCAGGAAATTGAGGAAGTTGCTCAGGCCCGTCAGGTCTGCCGTTCGGTGCAGGAACAACTGATAATCCGCCGCGATCAAATCGGTCCGGTATTCTTGGCTGCTGGTGATGCCCTGTGAGACCTGGCTAGGAGGAAGACCGCCATCGAGGGCGGCACTAAAGATTTGGAGGCCCGTAGCGTCTATCGGTCGCTGCAGGAGGTCGAGGTAAGCCTGGCTGACAAACCTTTCGTTGAGACTGCCAACAACCGCCTTCGAGGTAGAAGCGGCCGTGCTGCCGCCGGTGTCCTGAATGGCCACGTTCACCGCATAGCGACCTGGAGCGACAAAGGTGTGACTGCCGGCCACGGTGAACGTGTTGCCGGAGGCGCTGATCGTGCCCATGATCGAGGCGGTACCATCGCCCCAAGAGATTGTCGCCTTGAATTGGCCGGCCGTGCTGTTCGGGTCAGCATCGGTGAAGGTAGCGACGGTCATGTTGGTGGCCGTGATGCCGTGAGGCACTGTGACGTTCACTCCTTTAGCCGACAAGGACGCATCCACGAAAGTGGCGATTTGTCCACTGCTGCCGCTGAAGGTGGTGTCGCCGCTATAAACGGCGGTGAGCGTGTTGTTCCCCGCAGCCAGTGCCGTAGTGGAGAATGTGGCAATCCCAGAGCTGAGAGGTTGGGCTGGGCCCAGGGGGCTCCCGTTATCCTCGAACGTAACACTTCCGGTGGGAGTACTGGCCGCGGGCGCCACTGCGCTCACGGTCGCCGTCAAGCTAATCTGTTGGCCAGCGACCGAAGGGTTGGGAGTCACGCTGAGCGT
Source organism: Gemmataceae bacterium (assembly GCA_035939715.1). GTDB lineage: Bacteria > Planctomycetota > Planctomycetia > Gemmatales > Gemmataceae > DASZFN01. Next base: position 2,572 of record DASZFN010001096.1, read on the forward strand.
CGTGGCGCTGGCCGATTGATTTATGAGCACGCCGACGGAGCCGCTGGGCCCAAAGCCGTTTTCAGCGAAAGCGACGTCGAGTTTGCCGTCGCGATTGAAGTCGCCCGCCACGATGCCCGCTGGGGCGCTTGACTCAAAGTTGTAGACCGGGGGCTGGAACGTGCCGTCGCCGTTGCCCAGCATCACGCTTACAGGGACCGTGACCATGGCCAAGTCGAGCTTGCCATCACCGTTGAAGTCACCTACGGTCACGTCCTCGGGAAAGCTGTTAACCGGGTAAGTCACGGCGCTCTTAAACGTGCCGTCGCCTTTGCCGAGCAGAATGCTCAGACTCTCGTCCGATGCGTTTGTAACGGCGAGATCGGGGATGCCGTCGCCGTTGAAATCGCCAACGGCCACATGTTCCGGGTCGTAACCGGCGCTGTAGTTCTGGGCGGGTTGGAACGTGCCGTCCCCATTGCCAAGGAGCACGCTCACGTTGTGGCTGAAAGGATTCGCGACGGTGAGGTCAAGAATGCCGTCACGGTTGAAATCGCCGACGGCAATAGCCGTGGGCATCGTGCCGACATTATAGTTAGTCGTATTGAATCCCCCGTCGGACCGGCGCAGGGCCACGGTCACGTTATTGCTTCCCTTATTGGCCGTGACCACGTCGAGTAGACCGTCGCCGTTGAAGTCGCCCACGGCCACGGCGACCGGGTCAGTGCCCACGCCGAAATTAAGCGCTTTGTACACGGTAAAACCACCTTCGCCGTCGCCGGTTAGCAGATTAAAGTCGTTGTCTGTGCCGTTCGCCACGACAATGTCGGGAATGCCATCTGGGCGGTTAGTGGTTGCGCTGCCAAAGTCGCCCACCGCCACCGCATCGGGTCCGTTGCCCACAGTAAAGACTCCCCCGTGGACCGCGAAACCACCGTTCCCGTCACCGGTCAGCACGCTTATGTTTTTGCTCGTGCTGTTGGCCACGACGAGGTCGAGAATGCCATTACGATCGAAGTCGCCCACCGCCACAGCGTCGGTACCAGTCGTCGCGGTGTTGGGGGAACTTGGGTCGGCGGCGGAGTAGAAAACCTCCGGTGCAAAACTGAGCAACGTGCGATGCTCCAGGCCTTCCACTTCGAGCTTTGTGCTCATCTGCCGTGCGCGAGTCTTGAGACGTCGGTCGAGTCGTATGGCCCTGGATTCCGGCTTAAGCGATTCAAACCACTCACGAAGAAACATGACCTGACTCCTCTTCTGCATGGAACGAAAGCGGCACGACACAGCGCGTGCCTAGTGGCCGCGGATTACCTGTCCCCTGCGACCGGCACCTCATCTAGGACGAAGGGGATCACGCGTTCGATGGTCTTGGCCTTGGGGTCGGCCCGGCTCATCAGTTGGCCCGTGTTCTTGTCGTGCTCCCAGTCCTGCATGGCTTGAACTCGACGATGGGCTTGGCCTCGAAACGGACTGTCTAGAAGAACAGGCGTCTGCGCAGGGAAAGGTAAGCGCGCCGCGCAGATTTTTTTCCTATGGCATGTCGAGCGCGCAGCTTGGTCACGATCGGCCTGGTGCCTAAGATAACGCGAGCCCCGCAACGTTATCCCTTCAGGCCAGGAAGTGCCGGTGTGTTCCCGGCACGGCGAGTTGGCATCAGTTCCCGGGTCTATTTCCACCGCGCGCGGAAGCCTTAGCTGTAACACGGCTGGACCGATTCGGATCTCTTTAAGGGAGT
>DASZFN010001097.1:0-3062 GCA_035939715.1 Gemmataceae bacterium
GAGCCGCTGAATGGACACCAGAAGGCATTGATCGCATTCAGCGAGTGTCTTGAGCATGAGATCGAAGAGCCGGTCGGGAAGCCCGCACGGACGGCGGCGATGATGGCCGGGCCACCGTCCCAGGTGGAAACCGCGAAGAGCCGGGTCGAAATGTTCCTGGACCAGCAGAAGTTGAAGGCGGGCGGGAATTGACCGTGAGGGGTGTCCGAGTGGTGCGGAAACGATGATCCCCAACCCCTAGGGACGGAATGGTTTGCGCACGTGCCATCGTATTGGATCGCCCATCCGGGGGCGCAGGCTGGCCGCTCCGCCTCGACTGTGATTGGTGAGGCCGTTTCGGATGCGCATGCGGTGCTGAAGTGAAGGAAGCCCCAGGCGGATCCTACTAGCCGGTTTCCGGGTCCGGTGGGTCCGTTGCTGTCTGCGCGCTGGTGGTCAGAACCGGCTCGTTGCCGGACGGGCTCAAGGCTGCCCGTCGTTCCCGAGTCAGGTTCCAGGGCAAGAACTCGTCGATCCCTTCCGGCGCTTGGCCGCCCGCGGCAGCACAGCGATCGAGATACCAACGTAGCCAGGCACGTGGATTCAGCTTGGCCAGGTCCAAGGTGGCAAAGATCGAAAAGAGCATGGCTGCCAATCGGCCGCTCCACAACGAACCCGAGCCATAATAATTCTTCCGCCCCAGCGCGGGGCCACGGACACGCCGTTCGCTGGCGTTATTGTCCATGGGAATGCGGGGATCGTCGACGAACCGGGTCAAGCCGGGCCAGTGTTCCTCTAGGCTTGCCAGCGTTTTGCAGCAGGGTTGGCGCAGCTTGGGATCGGCCAACTCCAGGTCCCGCTGCTCCTGCATGACGGCGATGGCCTGACGCAACGCCTGCTGCGCCGCGACGTACGCCGGCGTGTCGGGCGTCTGCTCCAGCCGCTGGCCATTCAGCCGATACAGATTGCGGATGCGACGCAACCAGGCCAAGGCCCAGGTCTTCAACTCGGGATAACCCTTGGCGTCCCGAATGAAATCTCGGCGCACATGCGCCCAGCAGAACGCCAACAGCAACAGACCAGCCTTCACCGCCGCCATCGCCTTATAGGCAGCGTAGCGGTCGACCAGCATCACGCCGCGCGTCTCTGCCGGCAAATGCTGGTCCGGGACCACATGACTGCGGCTGGGGTCCAGCTCATACACCACCGTGTCAGCGCTCAAGAAGACCCACAGCCACCACCGGTGCCCGTTTTTGCCTTCTTGCTCGATAAAAACCAGCCAGCGCGTCTCATCGGCTTGGTGGTAGCCCGACGCTCGGTTGCGCGTGCGCAAGGCTTCCCAGAGCGGCGCAAAAAGCGGCTCCAGACGCCGCAAGCCGTCCGCCACGGTGCCCGCGGCGAGATCGATTTCCAGCCAGCGCCACTGCGTCAACAAGCGTTCGGTGGGCTGGTAGTTGGCAAACTTGGCCAGGAGAATCTCCAGCCAAACCGACGTGCCGTACAAACTCTTGGGAAGGAGCTTCGGCGGCGCGGGGGCCGTGAACGTATGTGGTAAATCCGCACAGGTGCAGACCCGCCGATAACGCTTGCGGCGAATCACCCGCCGGTAGGCACGCACCTCGATCTCGATCTGGGTTGAGTCTTCCGTGTCCCCTTTGGCCACCAACGGCAAGCGACAACGCGGGCAGACACAGGCGCCTTCGGGAAGGTCGTGCACCTCTTCCCGTGCCGGCAGGTGCGTGTAATCCCGACGCTTCGGACCAGACCGACCGGGTTGCTGGCCGCGCTTCCGTTTGGCTGCGGCCGGTTCGTCGGGATCTTCCAGATCGTTGGAGCGATCCCGCGCGGGCTTCTGTTCTGATTTGCGACCGAAGAGTTGATCCTGGAGCTTGCGATTTTCGCCCCGGAGATGCTCATTTTCTTGTTCCAGAACCGCGAGGCGTTTCAAGGCCTTCGCGTGCATGCCTTGCCAATAACCCGCCTGCTGCCGCAGTTCGAGGTTGTCCCGCTGCAGGCATGTAACCTCCGCACGCAACTGCGCCACTTCCTGACGCAACTGCACCACGGAAGCAAGCAGATCCGCTTCCCAGACCAGAGACGGGGGCACTTCCAGAAGCACGCCATCCATGACGTGTGCAAGAGTAACCGAAAAAGCTGAACAAGTGCTATCCCAACACTGCCGTCACGTACAGCGACCGAAGGAGCCAATGAGCCGAACCGGCTTGAGCGAAGCTTTACACCTCTTCAATCCGAAGCTCTTCCCTGGAAACGGGTTGCGCGCTTGGGAATGTTTGCCAACTGGCTCCGCGCCGATGGCAAAGACCTCCCGGTGGCAAGGTCCCCTCCCGGCCTCATTCCTGCCCAAGCAGGTAGGTGTCCGGAGAAAAAGGGGGAGAACGAAACAGTGGCGCCTCCTTCACGGCGTCCAGGCCAGGGCGCGGATCTCGCCAAACTCGCGCCTCAGCTTGTCCCAGGAGATGCCCCTGTCGGTCGAGCGGTAGACCTCGCCGCTAACGCTGGCAGCGTAGACCAGCCGCGGGTCGGCCGGCCCAACCGCGAACGTCCAGACCGTGCTATTGGCCCGGCCCGGCATCCGCGCTTCCTGCCACGTCCGGCCGGCGTCGGTCGAGCGGCGCAGCTCGAGCTCCGGCTTGCCGGCTGGCTCGGTCACGAGCACAAGCGCGCCGGTGCCGTCGACGCGCAGCTCGGGCCAACCGGCGCTGTCCGACCCGGCCGGGATCGGGAGCGTGGCGACGATCGGGAACGTCGCCGCCTCGTCGGTGCTGCGCGCCAGGTAGGCGACGTGGTTGCACGAGACGATGAGATAGAGCGACCCATCGGGCGCGCCCTGCGGGTAGTTCGCATCGCCTGAGCTGATGTCCTCGGCGTGCAGTCCGCACCGCGAGTGCTGCGGAAGGGGATTCGTGAACAGGATGGACCGCAGTTCCCACGTCTGACCCGCGTCGACCGAGCGGTAGCACTCGCGCTCGAGGACGAAGGGCTCTTGGAGCCCGACGTTGCGGTTGCCGCACCAGTACGTGATGTCCTGCACGCCCGGCGTGGCGCGAGTCCCGCCCGCCGGC
>DASZFN010001098.1:0-1922 GCA_035939715.1 Gemmataceae bacterium
TCACTATGCCTCAGACCAACCATTCATCCATTAGAAATTCTAGCAAATAAGCTCGGCATCTGCCGCGCGGATCATGGTAGGAGGATTCTCCCATGCCCGCTAACAGGCTGTACGCAGGCGACAACTTGAACGTGCTGCGCAGGCGCGTCCCGGGAGAGTCGGTGGACCTGGTCTATCTCGATCCACCTTTCAACTCGCGAAGCAATTATTATGCCTCGCCGCGCTCCGCCCAAAAAGGCAACCAGGCCGGACCCGTGCGCGCCTTTGGCGACATCTGGAAGTGGGACAAATCTGTCGAAAAGGACTTCGCGCGGCTGCTTGCCGGCGGCGACGGCCTCGCCCAGGCGCTGGCCGCTTGCCGCATTCTGCTCAACGAAGACACCATGCTGGCTTACCTGACCATGATGGCGCCCCGGCTGTACGAACTTCATCGGGTGCTAAAACCGACCGGCAGCCTCTACCTGCATTGCGACCCCTCGGCAAGCCATTATCTGCGCGTGCTCCTGGACGCGGTGTTCGGTCCCAGCCAGTTTCGCAACGAGATTATCTGGCGGCGCACCGGGTGTCACGGCCCGCGCCGCAGCTTCGGACCCATCCACGACACCTTGCTGTTTTACAGCAAGACGGCGGATTATTTTTTTCGCGTAACCCGCCGGCCGTACATGCGCGGCCACGTGACCAGGCGGTACCGCAAAGAATCGTCCGGCCGGTTCAAGTTCACCAGCGGCGGCAACGTTCTCACCGGCGCCCGCGGAACGAACGGCGACTCGGGAAAGCCGTGGCGCGGCTTCGACCCAGCCGCCAAGAATCGCCACTGGGCCGTGCCCGGTTTTCTCGCCGAGCAGATGCCCGCAGCCTTCGAGCAGCTCGGCGTGCTCGACAAGCTGGACGCTCTGTACGAGGCCGGTTTCATCGAAATCCGCCCCGGCGTCGCCTGGCCCGTGCCGGTGCGCCATCTGAAAACTGACGACGGACAGCCCTTGCCGGACATCTGGTCTTACCAGCCCTACACCGAAGGCACCGTGCACGAGAGCAGCGAAGGGATCGATGCCGACGTCGCCTGGCTCGGGCCGACTGATCCGGAGCGGCACGGCTACCCGACGCAAAAGCCGCTTGGTCTGCTTGAGCGCATCATCCGCAGCTCTTGTCCGGAGGGGGGTACCGTCCTCGATCCGTTCTGCGGGTCCGGCACGACTCTGATCGCGGCTCACCAATTGCAGCGGCGCTGGGTGGGAATCGATGCGGCGAAGGCAGCGATTGCCCTGACGAAGAGGCGTCTTCTCGATGCTTGCGGGCTGAAAGCACGAAGGGACTACGGCTGGCACGCAAATGGGTAGGGCAGGTTTGTAACCTGCCGTGGGCGTCGGCAGGTTACAAACCTGCCCTACAACCGATTATGGGACTTTCAGGTGGTCGAAGATGCGTTGCAAGAGATTCTCCGCGCTAATGTCTTCGGCTTCCGCCTCGTACGTCAGGATGATGCGATGGCGCAGGACGTCATAGCCGATGGATTTCACGTCTTGCGGCGTGACATAGCCGCGGCCGTCCAGGAAAGCCTGGCCCTTGGAAGCGCGCGTCAGGAAGATCGTCGCCCGCGGGCTGGCGCCGTACTGGATGTACGGGGCGATGTCCAGGCCGTACTCGCCGGGCGTCCGTGTCGCGTGGACGACGTCCACGATGTAGCGCTTGATCTTTTCATCCACGTAGACCTGATCGATGGCCCGCCGCAGCTCGAAGATGTCGGCCGGCGACAGCACGGGCTGGACGCTCAGGTCCGGCTCGACGGCCGCCATGCGGTTGAGGATTTGCAGCTCCTCGGCCCGGCTGGGATAATCGAGCTTCAGTTTCAGCATGAAACGGTCCACCTGCGCCTCCGGCAGCGGGTAGGTGCCCTCCTGCTCGATGGGGTTCTGGGTGGCCAG
>DASZFN010001099.1:0-15156 GCA_035939715.1 Gemmataceae bacterium
CCGATCACTACACGCAGAGCTGGACGGAACTGAATATTACCTGCGAAAGTTGCCATGGACCCGGCAAGGCCCACGCCCAGAAACCGAAGCTGGACAATATTGTCAATCCCGCGCGTTTGAGCGTCAAACGCTCGATCGAGATATGCCTGTCCTGCCATCAAGCGGGTAAGCCGCCGGGCACTGAGTATGCGTGGCCCGTCGGTTATGAAGCGGGCCTGGAGCTTTCCAAGTTCTGGCAGGGCTTCAAGCCCGAGGCCGGCAAGCAAACGGCTGAGTTCTGGCACAACGGGACCGCCCACAAAAATCGTGTGCAGGGCAACACGTTTCTGCAGAGCGTGATGTCCCACGCGGGACTGCAATGCAGCAATTGCCACGAATCGCACGGCTCGCGCCATCGCTCGCTGACCATCAAGGCGGCCGACTCCAATGCCTTGTGCCTCACCTGTCATGGACCGGGCAAGAGTCCTGGTCCGCAGTACAAGCTACTTTCCGACCACACCCACCACGGTCCGCTGAGCGCCGGCAGCCGCTGCATTGAGTGCCACATGCCCAGGACGGGGAAGAATGCGGTGCCGGGCGAATCGCGCAATCACACGTTCAATTTCATCTCGCCAGCTGATTCGATCAAGTATGGTGTGCCGAACAGTTGCAATAGCTGTCACGCGGATAAGACTCCTCAGTGGGCGCTTGCCGCAATGACGAAGTGGCAGCCGAACGAGAAATGATCCCCACCGAGGAGTCGCGTCACACAATCCTGGCCGTCTGGCACAGACAGCGCTACCACCGGAATGTGTTAGAAGCCCGGGAAAAAGCCGGTGCCAAAGCTCGGTCCAAAACCGTAGAAGCCCAGGAACGCGCGGTCGCGAAAGAAACCGTCCCGAAACAAAGGATCGCGGAAGCCGTCCCGAAACCCGCCGCGAAAGTCGCCGCGGAAGCCATCGTGCCGGAAGCCGTCACGGCCAAAACCGCTGTGGCCGAAACTGCCGCGACTGCCGCCGCCGTGGCCACCGCCGATGGCCCATCCCGTCTCCACGGTCAGCAAGGCGATCACTGCTACCACCGTCGTCATGCCTCTGATGAAACTCTGTTGCCCGAGCATGGTCGAGACTCGTGAAAGGAATTGGTTGAACCGGCCGACTCGAATGGCGGACGTTCCTATTAGACTCTACCTGTGCCCGTGGCGGTTAACCGAGTAGCCCGGCCTCGAGCGCTGCCGCGAAGTCGAGTGCGTGACCGCTTCGGGCGGACAGCGACCCATGATGCTCCGCCACCGGAGTGGAGACGTGGTTGCTTGCGGAACGCAAAATGTCGGACGTGGCGGGCGCGGCCGAGCGGTTCCCGAGTTGTAGGCCCTGGTCGTCGTTGGCGTTGGCCGGTGGCTCCTGCCGCCCTGCTCGGCCCAGCGAAGACCGCATCCAGGACTTGCTGCGCCAGGCGGGCGTCGTCGGAGTTGCCTGCGGAGTCCAAGGTCCCGGACGGCTGGTGCTCCGCCGAGGCGAAAACTAGATCACGGGCCTTGCCCGCATGGGAAGCAGGGCCTCGGTCCCGATCGCCGTCTCCTTCGCCCGAGTTGGCCAGGCTGATCGAGGCGAAGAGGCCGTCATTTTCGCCGTTGATTCCGGCGGCGAAATAGAGTGTGTTCGTGCGCGTGCCCCCGGCGCCGTTGCCGAAGGTCATCCCCCAAATGCCGACGTTGGTGAGCGGGCGGCCCGCGGCGTCGGAGAGCTGGCCCAGGAACTTGCCGGTCTTCAGGTCGAAGGCGTTGATGCGGCCGTCGCCGAAGTTGCCCACGAGCAGCGCGTTGCTGAAGGCGCCGAAATCGGCGGGGGCCAGCGCCAGGCCGTGGGGCGAATTGAGCGCGCCCTGGCTGGCGAAGCGCTCGATCAGGTTGCCGTTGGTGTCGAACTCGTCGATGAAGCCGTTGCCCGGCCCCGCCTGGTCGTCGTGATTGTCCGGCGCCAGCTGCTTGGCGTAGGTGACGAAGATGGTGCCGTTGATGTTCTTGATGCCGAAGGGCGCGAAGCCCGCCGGGATGTTAGGGTCGGTGAAGGACCCGGCGAGATGTACCTGGTTGAAGTGGCTGTCGAAGACGTCCACGGTGCCGGCATGGAAGTTCGTGGCGTAGATGAAGGCGCCCTGAGCGTTGCTGGCGAGGGTCAGTGCCTTGTAAACGGCGCCTGCGGCCGAGTTGTCGGCCTCGATGAGGGCGTGGCGCCGGTCCACCTGCTGGTTCCAGGCCGCGATGGTGCCGTCCTCGGTCGCAAAGATGCTGCTGGCGGGGGCGCTGCGGCCGTTCTCGGAAATCACGAAACCCACGGTGGAGTTGAGGACGGTGCCGTCGGGGGCCGAGGGCGACGTGCTGGTGCTGCCCGGAGGCAGTGGGATCTCGACGGTGGTGGGTTCGTGGCGGCCGTTGACATCGTAGACGGTGGACAGCCCGGTGTGGTTGTCGTCGATCCGGAAAAGCCCGTCGGGGTTCAGGGAAAGCCCCCAGGGGTTCTGCAAGCGGGGGTCCGTGTGGGCCGCGAGACCGGGGATGTCGGAGACAAGGTTGGTCTGCTGGAAGACGGTGCCCGGAGCGGGCTGGAAAAAGTTCTGGCCCACGAACTGGGCCACCGATCGGCCCTGGGCATCGCCGGCCGTCACATCGAAACGGAAATGCGTGCCGCTCCAGACGACGCTGTTCTCCGCCTCGGTCGCCGCGGCCGAGAAGCTGGTGAACGAATGCGTCACGCCCTTCAAGTCCTCGGACGTCAAGCTGAAGCTAACGTTGTCGGTGCCGAAGAACTGAGCGAGTACCGTCGCGGCCGCGCCGCTGATGCCGCCGTGCGCGGACACCCACGAAGGGTGGTTCGCCGTGTTGAGCAGCGGCAGCCAGTTCGGATCGGCGACGGTGTCCGGGTTGCCGTCCTGGCCGGCCAGTTGGATGGCGGTGACGGGCCGCCAGCGGTTGTAAGTGTACTTGGCATCAAAGAAGGCGATGGTGTCGTCGGCCAGCGCCACGTTGAGCTGGGCGAACAGCCGGGCGTTCTGGTCGAGCGTGTTGCCCTGGGATAGAGCCGCACTTGCCGCGATTTCGTTCCAGTAGCCGGCAATCTGGGGGGTGCCGGCCTTGGCCTCCCAGAAGCGGGCTACTTCCGTCTCCTGCGAGGTGCGGACGGTGCTGTCCACGCGCCCGAGGTCCTTGACCTCATTGAAGCCCGCCGTGTACACGGCGCTGGTCAACGCCGGGGGAGGGCCCGGCCGAAACTGGGAGCCGCTGTCCAGGGCGAACGGCGTGACGAAAGGCCATTGCGGCGTCTGGGCAGGCGCGAAGGCGGGCGGGGTCGGCCGCCAATCGCCTGGTGCGGTCCCCGGAGTATAGGGCACGGAGGCGTTGGCCCCGTCCGTGGCCCGTGAGATCAGGGTCTGTTCGGCGACGAAACGCCCCACGGCGATGCCGTCGGCCTTGGCCTGGCCGTCGGGGATGCCGGCCAGCACCGCCTGATACGTCGCCTGAAACAGGGCCGTGTCGGTCGGGAAGAGGGCGGACGCGGTGAAGAGTCCCGCCGCGTCGGCCGCCGCCACGGGCGACGCATCGGCCGGGGCGTCCGCATGTACGTGAAAGACGCTGGACGTATGATCGATGGCGTTCACCGCGTCATAGATCGCCGTGTGTACGATGGCCAGATCGCGCGTCACAAAGCCGATCGTCGGTTTGTCGTTCCGTATGGCTTGCAAGACCGCCTGGTTCCATTCAAGGACCACGTCGGTTGAGAGCAAGTAGCGCTGCTCGAGCGCCTCGATGCTCAGGCGGCGGGACGGTTTCCGACGGTTCCGGTCCCGGGGTGCTCGGCGTCGCTGGGTGCGGAAATGGTGCCAAAGATGCGTCAGCATGAGAACCTCCATTCACTCAGGTCAAGTGCGTGCGCGTACAGGGACATGCCTAGCTATACCGGTCCCGGCACGAATATATTCCCGCGCAAATCAGACAACCGGAATAAACCCGATCGTCAAAAAGTACTGATAACGAGAGGCACCAGGTAAGCCGCTGGGGCCGCGCGGGCCCCGCGAACTGGTGCCGCTCAAATACAATCGCGACACAACACTCACCTGCAGCGTGCCCCCGGAAGGCAAGCAAGATGCAAATTTCGATTTGAAAAGCAAGTAGGGAGTGAGCAAGTGCTTTGAAACTCCGCTTTGAATCGTTCACTGCCCGGGTCTCGGCGCCCGCTTGGAGCGACTATTTCCGTTCCATCGTATGTGGATCGTGTCCAGCGCAGGCGGCTAGAGGTCACCTGGAAAAATGACCTTTAGAAATTCGAAACAACGGAATCGCCCCGGACCTTCATCAGAGAGGAGACTCAGGATGTTTGGCTTTCATTTCGCCTCAAGACTTTTGCGCGCCAACGCCCGGCGCAAGGCCAAGCCCATCGTCAAGGCGGCCCGGCCCCGGCTCGTGCTGGAGACGCTGGAGGATCGGTGCTTGCCGTCAACCACGAACGTGTTCGCACTGCCGACCGCGTCGAACATAGCTGCGGAGCGGATCCAGACCCTGGACGGGAATTTGTTCTTCACCACCAGTCCAGGAGAGATAGGGCGGATCACGCCGACCGGCCAGATCACCCCAAACTTCGCCCCAGGGGGCAACGATCTCGCCGTCGGCGCCGACGGCAACCTCTACACCGCGTTTGCCAACACCATCGAGCGCATCACCCCAAACGGCGCCGTCACCGATTTCGCCGTCCCCACGCCCAACGCGTTCGCAGAGAGCATCACTGCGGGCCCCGACGGCAACATCTGGTTCGAGGAGACCAGCGTGGACCAGGTCGGGCGGCTAAACCCGGCCACGGGCGTCATCACCGAGTTCGCCCTTTCGCAGCTCGCTCTGTACGAGGCCCCCGCCTTCGGAGGGATCACCGCCGGGCCCGACGGCAACGTCTGGGTCACCGAGCCGATCTTCAACCAGATCGCCCGGATCACCCCCGACGGCACCGTGACCGAATTCTCGCTCCCTGCCAACGCCCTCTCGGCGGAGCAGATCACCGCCGGCCCGGACGGCAACGTCTATTTCACGCAGCCGGGCCTTCCCAACAGCACGACGCCGGTCGCGCCCCAGATCGGCCGGATCACCCCCAACGGCCAGGTCACGGAGTTCACGCTCCCCGTGACCGGCGGCCAGCTTTCCTTTGACTCAGGGATCATGACCGGCCCGGACGGCAACATCTATTTCGATTCGAGTACGGGCCTGGGGCGGATCACTACCACCGGTCAGGTCACGGAAAACCTCTCCCCGCCACCCCCCTTCGGCGTTGGCCTGGGGATTACCGTGGGCCCGGACGGCAACATCTGGCTGGCCAATTATGGCCAGATCGAGCAAGTTCTTATCGGCGGGACCACGGCGGCGGCGCCCACCACGACCGCCCTCAGCACTTCGGTGAGTTCCGCTGTCTTCGGCCAGACCGAGACGCTAACCGCCACCGTGGGCTCCGCCACGGGTACGCCGGCCGGCACGGTGACGTTCTTCGACGGCAGCACCGTTTTGGGCAGCGCAACCCTTAACGCCTCCGGCCAGGCGACCCTCACGATATCGCTGGGCGTCGGTGTGCATTCCCTGACGGCGTCCTTTGCCGCGACCAGTGCCTTCGCCGCCAGTACCTCGGCGGCCGTCAGCGAAACCGTCACCCAGGCCGTCACCACCACGGTCCTGAGCGCCTCGACCAATTCTCTGGTCACTGGCCAGTCGGTGGTCTTCACGGCGACCGTCGCCGCGGTGGCGCCGGGGGCCGGCACGCCGACCGGCACGGTTACCTTCACGGACGGCAAAGTAATCCTGGGGACGGTTACGCTCGGCGCCGGCGGCCAGGCGACCTTCACGACCAGCTTCTCGGTTACAGGCAGCCACACCATCACGGCCGTCTACAACGGCGACACTAACTTCGTCGCAGGCAAGTTCAGTAGCGCGCAGACCGTCACGGAGCAGGTCACTGCGCCGGCAGCCCTTGCGCCGACCACGATTGCCCTCGCTGCTTCCGCCAACGCGGTCCGCGTAGGACAGACCGTCACCTTCACGGCCACCGTGAGCGGAGCCCCAGGAACAGGCACACCCACCGGCACGATCACCTTCATGGTCGGTAACGTGGTGGTGGCGCGGGTTACCCTCGACGCCACCGGCAAGGCACACCTGACGGGCTTCTTCTCTGTTGCGGGCAAGTACACCATCCGCGCCGTGTACAGCGGGGACAGCCACTTCGCCGCGAGTACACAATCCATCACCGAGCAAGTCAGTTAGCGACTGAGAGTCTACCGGCCCGCGACCCCGCGAAGTTCAGAGGACACGAAGGCAATCGCCTCCGTGTCCTCCGTGCTTTTGTTTTCGCCTAGCTAGAGTTGCCGCATGAAGGCCACCAGGTCGGTCTTCTCTTCCTTGCTCAGCTTCAGCTCCAGGATGAGGTTGAAGAACTCCACGGTGTCTTCCAGCGTCAGCAGCCGGCCGTCGTGCAAGTACGGCGGCGATTCCTTGATGCCGCGCAGCGGGAAGGTCTTGATGGGTCCCTGCCTGGTGGCAACCAGGCCGTTATGGGTTTGGTTTTTGTAGAAGCGCTCCACTTGCAGGTCGTGCATGGAATTATCCGTGTAATAGGGCGCGGGGTGGCAAGTGCTGCACTGGGCCTTGCCGAAGAATAACTTCTGGCCGCGCATCTCCGGCGCGTCCGCCGCGAACTTGTGGACATCCAGCTTGCCGTCCACGCCCAGGGGCGCTGGTGGGAAGGCGAGCAATTCCTGAAACTCGGACATGAAATGGACCTGGCTGCCGCGCTCCAGGGGATTGAGCCCTTTGGCCGCCGAGGAGAGAAGATCGCCGTCGAAATACGCCGCGCGCTGCTCGAACTCGGTAAAGTCCTCGACGGTCTTCAAGGCCCGTTGCGAGCCAAAGAGCCGCTGGATGTTGACGCCGCGCAGGCTGGGCGTATCAATCCGACGCCGATGCTGCTGGGGCCGTATGTCGCCCACGAGATGGGTCGCCCCCGAGGTATGGCCGTTGACGTGGCAGTCGAGACAGGCCACGCCCTGGCTCGGTTTCTCCGCCTTGCGATCGTAGGTGGCATTGAACTGCTGCTGCGGGAACTGCGTGACCAGCAGGCGCACGCCTTCCAGATCCTTGGAGTTCAAGATGCCGTTGAAAATCTGATTGTAGTTGTCAAGCGTTACCATCTGGCCCTTGGAAACGTCGCCCAGGTCAGGCCGCGTCGTCAGATAGATGGCGGGGGGAAATTCGGGGAGAAAGTGCTCGGGCAAATCGAAGTCCAGGTCGAAGCGCTCCAAACGCGGCAGCAGCTTGACTTCCTGTTGCGGAAAGACCATGCCGCCGACTTCGTGATGCGGGTGCGGCAACGGCAAGAAGCCTTTGGGGAACGCTCCTTTTTCTTTGACCTCATCCGGAGACACCTCGGCCAGCTTTTCCCAGGTCATCCCCTCCGAAAGCTTGGCGGCCGGACCCACGGGGATCGGCTTGCCGCGCGACATCTTGACCGTCTCGTCCACCCGGCGCGAGAGGTCGTAGCGTTCCTCAAGGAGGGCTTTCTGCCGGGCCAGGACCTTCTCCTTGCCCGCCTTGTCGCCGGCCAGCATCTTCTCGAATGTCTCCTGGCCCAGGAGAACAGGGCTGACCTGATCGTAGCTGGATGGCGGCGGACCCTTTTCCCGGTCGGCTGGCTCGTCACCCTGGCGCCCATGCGACTTGAGCAGCGCAGGGCTGACAAGGTAGAGAAACACCGCGGCCGCGGCAGCCCAGGGCAGCCAGCGCCAAACACCCTTGCGCGCGATAGCTAGCATTGCCTGACTCCTTCTCTTTGGGGACATTGGGGAGACAAATCGCTCTGACTCGAGGGCGACTACAAGTCACATTGGCGGGAGATGCGCAGCCCGTGCCGGCATCTTGGCTATTGTTCTAGCCGCGAGGCTGCTATAAGTGAAATACTTTGTTCCTATGGAAACGATAGGTGATGCCTATGGAACTGCACCAGCTCCGCTACTTCGTGGCCGTCTCCCAAAGCGGCAATTTCAGCAGGGCCGCTGAACGTTGTCACGTGTCCCAGCCTTCCTTGAGCCAGCAAATCCTAAAGCTGGAGCGCCGCCTGGGACAGCCGTTACTGAACCGGCTCGGGCGCCGGGCGGTGTTGACGGACGCGGGCCGGTTGCTGCTGGAGCGCGCCACCGCGATTCTGGCGGCCGTGGATGATGCGGAGCGGCGCCTGGGGGACGGCGGCGCGTTGCCGGGAGGCCGGCTGGCGGTGGGGGTAATTCCGACCATTGCTCCCTATCTCTTGCCCCCGGCGCTCAAGAGTTTCGCCAGGCGTTGCCCCAATGTGGATATGGCCATTCAGGAGGATGTGACCCGCAATTTGATTGCGGCAGTCGTGGACGGCGATCTGGACCTGGCCGTCGCGGCCCTGCCGATCATGGAGGAGCGCTTGCAGGTGGAGCCGCTGCTTAGCGAGCCTCTGCTGGTGGCGGCGCCGCGCGGACATCCGCTGCTCCGCCGGCGCAAGATCAAAGTTCAAGACCTGGCTCTGGAGCGTTTCATCCTGCTCAACGAGATGCACTGTCTGGGGGAACAGGTGTTGAGCCTTTGCCGGGCCCACGACTGCCAACCGACCATCGCCTGCCGCAGCGCTCAGATCGCCACGGTGCAAGCGCTGATCGCGCTGGGCCAGGGAATCTCGCTGCTGCCCGCCATGGCCTGTCGCGCCGACCGCAGCAAACGTCTGGTTTACCGGCCGCTGGCAACCGAGGAGTCGCGTCGCACCATCGTGGCCGTCTGGCACAAACAGCGCTACCACAGCCCGGCGGCCGAGTCCTTTCTGAAGGAACTGCGCATTTCGTGCAACAGTGAGCGACTCTGACCCGAGTCCATCACTCCAACGCGGCAATGCATGTCCTCATCGCGGTGCTCCGGTTCGTCATTGCGTTCTTGCCGGGCGCGTTCTTGCCGGGCGCTGTTGAGAACCGCTGCGATCAGCGGCTCGTCCCGGCTGCCGACCGCCTGGCGCAGTTGCTCGAGAGAAAGCAGATAGGGAGTCAGGACAGAGCTCATGTGCCCCTCCGAAAGCGAAGAATCGGTTCAGCTAGCTGATGATACCGCGAGAGGTTAGCCGCCGCCAGTTACTACTAAGTTTGCGACCCGGCTGATCCGGATGTTTTCCTTTGCCGGCGACACCATCCTCGATCCCTTCGTAGGCACGGGGTCCACCTGCGCGGCAGCGGTCGAGACAGGCAGAAA
The DNA here is from genome assembly GCA_035939715.1 of Gemmataceae bacterium. Taxonomy (GTDB): domain Bacteria; phylum Planctomycetota; class Planctomycetia; order Gemmatales; family Gemmataceae; genus DASZFN01. The sequence continues at coordinate 9,263 of DASZFN010001099.1, forward strand.
CTCCATCGGCGTGGAAATCGATCCGCTTTACCTCAAGCTGGCAAAGCGCCAGCTTGCCGGCTGTTGCTCCGTCAGGCGCATGTTCGGGCCGCTGGAGTCCGAATTGTTCGTCGATTATTCAAGCCAGGCCCAGCTTCGACGAGTTTCTGATCCTTCGCTTTCGCGCCAGCAACCAGCCGCCGTACTCGTTTGAATGGCTCGACCTGAAGGCCACCAGCCTGGATTACGGCGCCATTTTGACGCGGATCTCGCGAGAGTATAATCGACGCTTTCGAAACGGCAACGGCCGCGACAACGCCCCGAATCTGCGTGAATGCCGCCCCCGGGGGACCGTCTGTCAATACGGATAAACGTTGTCCGAAAAGGGTATTTTTCTACAAGTCATTGAAATGAGAAAGATAGCGATGACTGTCCCCTCGGTTCCCACCTCGGTTCCCATGAGCATTTGCCTTGTCAATTTGCGGATCTCCGTTTGGGCGTGCGGCAACAATTCCTTGAGCTGGGCCGGCGCCCAAAGGCGGGACGACGGCGTGAGGAACCTCTCGCCCCGAAAGGATTCCTGTCCCCCCGGCATCTCCCCGGCGGAGCCGGGACGCCTCGTTCACTTTCCCGGATCAACGGCTTATCCCGTAAGTCGATGAGCGCGAATGCGCCCCAGACACTGTCACCTTCTGTCCGACATCGATATTCTAACCACGAAACTATTCTTCGCGAAAACGTCGGCTCGTTTTCTTGGGTGTACGCCACTTGGCCCAAATGCTCCGGAGAGGACAGCCATGCCAGTCGAAAAAGTTCCCGGTACTGCTATCTGGTATTACTTGATCGTCCACGACGCTGAAGGCCAAGAGCGGCAGGATGACCCAGATGGCCAGATGAGCCGGCTGGCTATCGACGCTGTGCGGGAGCCAGCCGTCACTGACGTCTTCTTAATCAGCCACGGCTGGAGGGGCGACGTTCCGTCGGCCCGCCACCAATACGCCCGGTGGATTGCCGCCATGGCCAGTTGCGCCGCCGACATCGCTCTCATGAAGAAAAACCGGCCCAGCTTCCGCCCCCTGCTGATGGGCCTGCACTGGCCCAGCGAGCCCTGGGGCGATGAGACATTTGCAGGTGCGGTCTCCTTCGATACGGCAGGGGCCGACCCAGTGGAAGAACTCGTCAACGAGACCGCCGCCAAGACAGTGGATACGCCAGCGGCGCGTGTGGCGCTGCGGACCATCGTGACCGCGGCGCTCGAAGACAACAATCCGCCCCATCTGCCCCCACACGTCCAAGAGGCCTACGCGGCGCTCGACCGCGAGTTGGCCTTGGGACATGCCGGTGAAGCCGCCCCGCCCGGCCATGACCGGGAGCGATTTGACGCCGACGAGGTCTACCGGGAAGGCCAGACTAGTGCCGTCAGTTTCGGCGGGTTCACCGACGGACTGCTCTCGCCCCTACGGGCGCTGTCCTTCTGGAAGATGAAGGACCGGGCGCGCCGCTTTGGCGAGTCGGGCGCGCACCGCCTTCTCGTCGGCCTGATGGGGGCGACCGTCGGCCGAGACGTGAAGTTTCACCTGGTCGGTCATAGCTTCGGCTGTATCGTAGCCTCTGGTGGCGTGGCTGGGCCGGGGAGCACAGCGCTGCCAAGACCTGTAGACTCGCTGGTGCTACTCCAAGGAGCCCTTTCGCTCTGGTCGTACTGCTCCGACATTCCCGCTGCCAAGGGCACAGCCGGCTACTTTCACAGTTTGGTATCTGATGGCCGCGTCCGTGGCCCTATCATTACGACGCAGTCTGAGTACGACCGCGCCGTCGGTACCTGGTACCCCTGGGCCGCGGGGGTCAAGGGCCAGTACTCCTACAAGCCAGGGGAACTACCCAAGTACGGGGCCGTCGGCGCGTTTGGCGTTCATGGCCCCGGCGCAGACGGTGAAGACCGCTCGCTGCTCGATCTTGAATCCGGCTTCGGGCCCGGGAGGATCTATAACCTCGATGGTAGCGCTGTTATCAACGTGGGCGGTGGCTTCAGCGGCGCGCATAGCGACATCGCCAAGCCCGCAGTGGCCCACGCCGTCTGGCAAGCCGCGATGGTCTGAGGTCAATCATGGACTCGCTCATGTTCAATGGCATCGACATCCGCACCGGTGCGTATGCGCAGCCCGAACTCACGCTGGCGGAGTTGGCGCGGATCGTTAGCAGCATTCGCACGGATCTGGAGCACGAGCGCGATCTCAAGCGCAAGGTCGAGGAAGCGACGCCCAGCTTCGCCCCCTTGCCCGGCGTGCAAATCGATGATCTGGCGCAAACGGGCTGGGGCGTGATTTTCCCCCACGGTGCTGACCCGGGAATCAAGGAAGCGCTGGCCCCTCTCTTGAGACTGCGCGAAAAGCAGACGATAGTAAAGCAACGCTTATTCCGCGTGTTCGAGGGGGTCAATGGCTACCGCAAAGGTGAGAGCAAGAACGACTACCTTAAGCGGCTGCCCCACAGCGTGGGCGGGGGCCGAGGAGTGGCTCCCGGCCCGTGCAATCCGCAGCGCATCCCCTACTACCTGTTGCTGGTCGGCGACCCACAAGAGATTCCCTATCGGTTCCAGTATGAGCTCGATGTAGATTACGCCGTCGGCCGGCTGTCATTCGCTACGACGCAGGAGTACGCCGACTACGCGGCGGCGGTGGCATCGGCTGACGCAGGCTCCGCACCGCCACGTCGTGCCGTGTTCTTTGGGAGTCGCAACCGCGGGGATCGGCCGACCACGCTCAGCGCCGACCACCTGGTCGGGCCATTGGCCAGGCTGGTTGCTGACGCCGCCTCCGGCTGGACGATCGAACCAGTCGTCGGGGACAAAGCGACCAAGGCGGGCTTGCTCGATCTGCTCGGCGGCAGCCGCACGCCGTCAGTGCTGTTCACCGCCACCCACGGCGCGGTGCTGCCGAGCGGCGACCCACAGCAAGAACGCCGGCAAGGGGCACTCATCTGTCAGGACTGGCCAGGGCCGGTCGCCTGGCGCAAGCCGCTCGGCGAGGATTTCTACGTATCGCACGATGATATCCCGGATGCCGCAAAGGTGAAGGGACTGGTTGCGTTCTTCTTCGCGTGCTTCAGCGCGGGCACGCCGCAGGCCGACAACTTTAGCGTCGGGGGCGTTCGTCAGCAGCTCGCGCCACATGATCTGGTCGCCGCCTTGCCGCGTCGGTTGCTTGGGCTACCAGGGGGCGGTGCCCTCGCAGTCGTCGGACACATCGACCGCGCGTTTAGCTATTCCTTCGAATGGGGCAGGGGGGGCGAGCAGCTCGATGTCTACCAATCGATGCTGACCCAGTTGCTTGCGGGTTCTCCCGTCGGTGCTGCTATGGAGGTAATGAACCAGTTTTACGCGTCGATTGCCACGATGCTGGGCAATGAGCTGGAAGACATCCAATATGGCAAAGACCCTGCCGATGCGGAGTTAGCCGGGCTGTGGACGGCGAACAACGATGCCCGGAATTTCGTACTTCTGGGCGATCCGGCAGTACGCCTGAAGGTGCGGGACGCGACGTGAGAACCGACAGGGCTCTCCTCACAGCCCCGGGAAGTAGCGAGTGGTGAGACGATGCACACGTTTGAGATCACCATCCAGCGCCGGCTCGGCAACATTTGGCCAGTGGTCGTCGAGTACAGCTTACCTGGCCCAGCGTTGCAGCAGCGGGCTGAAGGGAAACTGGCGCTGGACCTGGATCAGATGAATGCGGTCTCGCGCGAGGATTACGGACAGGCAGTGGGTAAAGCACTGTTCAAGGAGGAAATCGCCGTGGCCCTGAAGCGGGCTCAACCGGCCGACAACGAGTTGCTGCACGTCTTGCTGTTTGTTGAGGCGGATGAGCTGAAGCCGCTGCGGTGGGAACGGCTTTGCGTTCCAGTGGACAATCAGAACTGGTCCCCAGTCGCGCTGCAGCAGCAGCTGCCGTTCTCGCTTTACCTTCCGACGACGATTGATCGCCAGTTCCCCCCGTTCGGTCGTCGTGACCTGAAGGCCCTCATTGTCGTTTCCAACCCCTCGAACCTCGCGCAGTACAAGCTCATGCAGTTCGATGCGGCTGGCGCCGTCGAGGGTATCCGTGGGGCGCTGGGCGCGAGTATTCCTAGCGACGTACTCGGCCCAGTGGCGGGCGCGGTGGGACCGGCCTCACTGGATGTCTTGTGCGAGCGGATTACCGCTGAGACGTACACGATCCTCCATATTATTGCCCACGGAAGCTACATTGCGGAGATGAAGGAGCCGCTGCTTTACCTGTCGAATGCGGACAATACGACCGCTCCCACGAACGCATCCATCCTGGTGAATCGACTCACCAAGCTACAGAAGCTACCGCATCTCGCTTTCCTTTGCTCCTGTGAACTCGCGGCGCCAGAGGCGGAAGGGGCGTTAGGTGGGCTAGCCCAGCGCCTGGTGCGCGAACTGGGTATGCCGGCCGTTATCGCTATGACAGATCGGGTATCGGTGGCGACCGCGACCGATCTGAGCACCGCGTTCTACCGCCGATTGAGGGAGCACGGGGAGGTTGATAGCGCGCTCTCGGAGTCATACGCCGGCCTGGCAGACCGGCCCGGCGTAGTGGTGCCAGTGCCAGTCCTGTTTACGCGGTTGGGCCGCCGCCCACTATTCAGCGACACTTTGGATCGCGAGTTGACGCCCGCAGAGATCGCTGGAGGGCTCGTTCGACTGCGCGGGCTGCTGCCGGAGCGCAGTCCCATTCTCTTGCCAAAGTTCGAAGAGTTGGCGGCGGTGGTGCATGATACGAATGCGATTGACCCGAAAGAGCTTGGCGCTGAGGTTCTCCGGGATCGGGAGCGCGCCGTGGCGGCGATCAACGAGATGTGCGGCGAAGTTGTCGAGGTGAGCTTCAAGGCGTTCGCCATCGGCAATGCGTTGCCATCCTACGACGCGCGCTGCCCTTTCGCTGGCCTGTACCCGTTCACGCGCGAAAACCGTGAGTTCTTCTTCGGCCGCGAGCCGCTCATCGCGCAGCTCCACCGGCGTCTTGAGGACGGTGCCGGCAATGGTCTCCAGGCGCCGTTCCTGGCGGTTCTTGGCTCATCGGGCAGCGGCAAATCGTCCGTTGTTCTTGCCGGCCTCTTGCCGCGACTTTGCCCCGGTGCGGATTGTCGAGGATCGGCGGTGTTTACGCCCGGCGATGACCCGACCGCGCGGCTGGACGCCGCGCTCGCGGCGGCCGATGGGACGCCACAGGTGCTCGTGGTCGATCAGTTTGAGGAGCTATTCACCCTTTGCACGAACGAAACGAGACGGACGAACTTCCTTGGCTCGCTGTTCAAGCTCCTACCGAAGGTGAAGATCGTGCTTACCATGCGGGCCGACTTCTTGGGGGACTGTGCGGGCTACGAGCAACTAAGGGAATCAATGCCGGCGCACCAGGAACTGGTCCCGCCAATGAACGAAGAGGAGCTTCGCCGAGCCATGGAAAGCCAGGCTAGGGCGGTGAGGCTGCGCTTTGAGGCGAACCTGGCCAACCAAATCCTTGATGATGTGCGGCAGGAACCAGGGGCGATGCCGCTCCTACAGCATGCACTGCGGGAGTTGTGGAAGCGCCGACACGGGCGCTGGCTAAAGGCCGACGAGTACGCCGACAAGGACAAACTTGGGGGGGTGCGACTAGCCATCTCGCGAAGCGCTGACGCGCTCTTTGCGGAGGCCACGCCAGCCGAACGCGAGCGGATGCGCTTTATCTTCGAACGTTTGGCCCGCATCGACACCGACACGCCCGAACCGGAGAAGCGGCGCGACACACGACGGCGCGAGTCGTTGGATGGCCTCACACCTGATGGCGGCGACCCTTTGCTCACGCGCCAGCTCGTAACCAAGTTGGCCGATGCGAGGCTCGTGGTTACAAGCCGCGCCCCGGACACGGATC
>DASZFN010001100.1:0-4320 GCA_035939715.1 Gemmataceae bacterium
GGGATTTGCCGGCGGATGACGTAGTCCTTGGTCACCTGCTGGCCGAAGATGAGGATCTCGCCGACCCGTGCAGGGCGCGGATCCAGCGTAGCGCCCGGAACAACAACCTGTCCGGGAGCAGGAAGATTGGGAGCGGGAACGGTATTCAGCGAGGGCGGAATCGGCGTGGTAACCGGGGGCGCCAGCGTTACGGGCGGAGGCGCAGGCTGTGCCAGCGGCGGCAAATTCTGCTGTGGCGGCGTGTTAGGCGCCAGAGGTGCCTGCATCGTGGGCACGACACTTCCTGGAGGCACGGGGCTGCCTAGATGGATCGACGGCTGCGCTGCCTGGGCCAGGCAGGTAGTGGCCGCGAAGAGAAGACCAGCCGACGCGGCCAGCGTGAAGCGCAGCAAGCGGCATGGTTCGGTCGGATTCATGGATCGAAGCATTGCGTTAAGGAGGTTCTCTGCGCGCGAAAGGAGGCGCGTGCGAATACTCAAGAAGCGAAGTGGCTGTCAAGAGAGGCTTGCCTGGAGTGGTCGCCCGGCTTGCTATACTTTCCCAGTCTACGGCAGCGGCAAATCCTTGAATTCGAACGCCAGCTCGTGCTCCATCAAAACCCAGGACGAGTACACCAGCTTTGCCGGCGCCCCCACCTTGGCATTGTTGTTGGGCTGCACCATGATCTGGAACTGGGCGCTCATCGGCCCGTTGCCCCAATTCGTGATGTTTACGTAGGACGGCACCTTGTTCCCCTTGTCGTCCTGCAGCTCGAGCCGCTGCTGCATGGATTGCAGCCGGCTCCAATCGTTCTGGGCTTCCTTGCTGTTTTCGGTCACGTTCAGCCGAATCTGGTACTGCTTGCCAGGCATCTCCGTGATTTCCTCGACGTGGAAGGTAGCATCGCCAACCTTGAACTTCTTCCCTTTCGAGGCGAGGAGTTTATCGGTGACGATCGAGGGCTTCTGGTCGGCCAGCAATGTCACCTGGATCGTTCCCTTCAGCGTCCGCACGGTGCGCGAGGACTTGGACGACCAGACCAGCGGCGCCTGCACCTGATGCAAGTAGCCGCGCCAAAAACCGTAATACCCGCGGTTGTACATGTTGTTGTTGGGGTTTTCCGCCTTGGGAATCATGGAGTGACCTTCATCATCCTGGGCCACGCTGAGCTTCACCTGGCCGGTCCGCAAAATCGGCAGCCTGGGCTCGGTCGCGATCTGCAAGCTGACATTCAAGAACTCGTTTCCCTGCTGCGCGGCTTGCTGGCCGGGATTCTTGGGAAGCTGGCCGAAATTATTGTTACGGCTGTAATTGAACCCGATGGCGATGATCTTGAACGGCCCGTTGTAACAGCTAAATGGCACATAGGCTTCCTGGCGGTAGACGCGCATGGCATCGTCCCCCCAGTAGCCTTGTTGCAGAGTCATGCCCGTTGCTTCGCAAACCTTGTCGAGGGCCTGCCAGAATGGAAGCTTGTCGAAGTGAATGGTATAGACCACCTTGTCCTTGGCGCCGTTCGGGGGAGCCTCGGGCCAGGTCAGAATCTTGTAGCCAGTCTGCTTGCTAAGCTCACTCAGAATCTCATGAACCGGTTTGTTCGTCATGTGCAACGTGACCGGCCGGGGAGACAAGGTCACGGCTCGTTCGAGCGGCGGGATCAATTCATCGAGCCGCCGGCGCACTTCGGGGTCGGGATGAGAGCGGGCTTTTTGCAAGGCGGCCAGCGATTCCTTGCCCAGGCCGGCCAAAGCCTTGCTGGCTTTTTCGCGAACCTGGTAGTCCTTGCTTGCCAGTTGCTCGATGAGCTGCTCGACCGTTGGCGCGGTTGCCTTCCTGGCAGCGGTATCCGCCCAGGCATAGCCCATCAGGAAGATGCCCAACAAAGCCGTCAAGCTTCTTGCGTAGCTCATGGGACGACCTTTCTTCGGACCGACGGAACAAAAACGTGTCGCGGCGGGAGAGATTGCGTTCAGATCAGTATACCGTGCCCGGCAACCGGAGGGCAAGAATTCACGGCGGATTTTGCCAACGTCCGGACTACCCGCGCCCGACTCTTGCTGCACAAGAAAAAGCATACGCAAACACAAGAAAGGTCGCAGGGACATGGACTCCTGGCTTTGACCGCCCGGCAAGCTACGCTAGAATACAACCTGCTTTCAATGGAATTGATTTAAGCTTGGGAAAGAGGCGGCCTCTGCCGGCCGTTGTCTTTTGCAGGCTCTGAGGCAAACGGAAGAGCCCACCCCATGCCGTTTCTGCTGCTGCTGCTCTTGACGCTCGTGTGCTTGCCGGAACCGCAGGACCGCTCGCCGCCGCCCGACTGGCTCGGCACGGAAGGCTGCGTTGTTCTCACCTGGCTAAACGTGCTGATAGTTGCCGGCGTGGCAGGTTTTCTGGGCCTGCGCGCGCGGCGCACGCTGCTGCGTCAGCCGGCCCTCCGTGACGAGTTTCTGCACCGCTATCCGCGCTGGCGGTTTTATCATCTAGTTGGCCTGATCGCGGTTTATGGCGTGGCCCTTTTTCTGTTCGGCTGGGGGCGCGTGGCCTCTTTCCCACTGGGCGAAGGGCGTGGCGCTATCCCCGGCGCCGAGCTGCTTGTGCTGGCGCCCTTTCTGGCCGGTTTGGTGCTTTCCTGGACACTGTTCTACGACGCGGAAAAAGCCCTGCATGACTGCGGCCCGCTGTCCGGCATGGGCCCGGCCTTCTGGAGCCGCTCCTCATACCTCATGTTCCATGTCCGCCAGAACCTGGCATTGATCATGGTGCCGGTCTTACTGGTGATCGTGGTCAAGCACTTGCCGCGTTTTCTGCCGCAAGCGGGGGATGAATCGCAACAGGCCGGCACCATCGCGGGCGGACTCGGCGCGCTGCTGGTGCTGGGCACGATGCCGTGGATGATGCGCCTCGTGCTGGGACTGAAGCCGCTGCCGGCCGGTCCGCTGGCGGAGCGTTTGCTGGCCGCCTCCCGGAGGTTGAAGTTCCGCTGCAGCGGCATCCTGGTCTGGAACACGCGCAGCGGCATGGCCAATGCCATGGTCGTGGGCGTGCTCCCCTGGCTCCGCTATGTGGTGCTCACCGACCGGCTCATCGCCGAAATGACGCCCGACGAGGTGGAGGCGGTATTCGGTCACGAGGTCGGGCATGTCAAGCATCGCCACATGACCTACTACATGGCGTTTATCACGGTCAGCCTGTTCGTGCTGTCGACTGCGGGCGCCTGGCTCCTGCACCTGAATGCCGTGCGTGGTGCGCTGGATTGGGTGGTTGCGCGTTTTTCCAATGCCGGGAGCTTTGAGGACCTGTTGAACCTGACCGCGCACCGGGATCTGAGCATGCTGCCGGTCGTGGCGCTGCTCGGCATGTATATCTTTGTCGTGTTTGGTTTCGTCTCGCGCCGCTGTGAGCGGCAGGCGGACATTTACGGCTGCCGGGCCGTGTCCTGTGCGGATCCCGGCTGCCGGGCGCACGAACCTGTTGCCCTCTATGCCGCGGGCGCCGGCGGCCTGTGTGCGACCGGGATTCGTACCTTCATCAGCGCGCTGGACAAGGTGGCTGTGCTGAACGGCATTAGCCGCGATAAACCGGGTTGGCTGCGTTCCTGGCAACACTCGACCATCGCCAACCGCATTGATTTCCTGCAGCGCGTGCTCGCAGATCGTGGTGTGGAAAAACGCTTTCAGCGCCGCGTGCGGCTGATCAAATGGGCGCTATTCCTGGGTATGGCGGTCCTGCTGGCCATTTTTTCCTTCGCCTGGCAAAAACAAGGCGGAGAGGAAAACGCCGCAGACAATGCCGCTGCGCAAAGATCCGCCTCGAGAGCATTTGACGAGTTGTTCGTTAAGCCGCTACGTACGGCAGCACGTACGGCCCCTTCGGAATGACCGCCACGCGCGCGGCCGGCCCATACTCCGCCAACGATTCCGCCACCGCTTGCTCCACAGTCGCCGCCGGCTCGACATGGCAGCGCCGCAGCGTCTCGGCGGGTAGGCCGTGGCTGACCACCTTCACCTTGCAGCGTTCCACGACCTTCGCGAGTTCTTCGAGCTGCCACTGATCCATCACGAAATAGTCCTTGCCGAGAATGCGTTGCTTGAACACGCGCAAGTCGGGATTGTCCGCGATCAGGCGCTGAAACTCCGGACTGCCAAGCCCCTCAGTGAGGCTCGCTACCAGGATTAACGTGCCGCCGCGCTTCACGATAGGAAGAGCGCCGGTCAGCCCTTTCACAGCCTGGTACCAGGTGGTGTCCAGCGGGTAGCCGGCGCAACTGGTGACCACCACATCTAGCGGCTCGGGCACCGCAACCTTGACGACTGCTTCGACAAAGCGCACGCCTTCCTG
>DASZFN010001101.1:0-3906 GCA_035939715.1 Gemmataceae bacterium
GTTGGCGGGATAATCCCAGGCGCCGTTGTACATGAGCGACCAGTTCTGCATCTGCGTGCGCGGGTCGTGGCTGTAGGCGTTGTTGTCGATGATGTCGGTGAAAGCGAACTTGCCCACGGAAAGCGTGAAGCGATCCACATCGCGCTGGCCGGCGATCTGGTTCGCCTCGTCCTCGACTTTTTCCTGCTCGCCGCCCAGGCCCCACGTCTGCCGCACGAAGACGCGCGCGAAATACGGCGTCGGGTCGACAATGCCGACGCGCGTGATATCGCCGTTGGTGAAGCCGGCCAGGCCGTTGACGCCGCTGAAGCCCCGGCCGCCGGCCAGCTCGGGATTGAAAACGATTTCACCGCTATAGCAGCCGCATTCCCAGAGCCGGGCATCGAGAAACAGCGTGCCGGTGATAGAGGTGGCGGCCGGCTCATCGGGCAGGAGACTGCGCGGCCCGGTATAGGGCGGGCTGAAATTGCTATGCGCCTGGGTGTCCATGGTGGCCTGGGCATGGGCGCTATACCAGGTGCCCGCGGCCTCTTCTTTCTTGCCGTTGTCCTCCTTGTCCTTGGCTTCTTTGTCCTTCTTGCCGTTAGTGTCCGGTTCCACCTGACCATTACCCTTGTCCGCATTCTTACCCGACTCTGGGCTGCCATTGACGGGCGGCGACTTTTCTCCTTTTTGCTTGTCCTGTTCGGAGGTTTTCTTTTCGGAGGCGGCCTCTTTTTCTTTCCCGTTTGCGGAATCGCCGCCGGCTTTCGGTTCATTCTCGGCAGGCGGCTTGGGCAAGCGCAGCCGTTCGCAATAAGCGTGGATGGCTTGGCAAATGGTGCGCGGCTTGGGCGTTTCCGCCTTTGCGGGGGGCGCTTCCTTTGATTTAGCCGGACGCTCAGAGCCGGGCTCGGCAGGCTCCTGTTTTGTGGTTGAAGCAGCCTCCGAAGTCTTCGTAAAGTCCTGGGGTAGTGCCACAAACGGCTGAACTAGCGTGCAGCCCGCCAGCGCAAGCGACAGGAACACAGCCAGTGCACGAGTGATGCGCCGGGCCTCGCGAGGAAACGATCGCTCTTCCCTACCCGGATTGCGCATCTGACGCCTCAGGGCCCGCCGCCCGTCCATGCAAATTGCTGCGGAATACGTGGACTCGACTAAAGAAGTTGGGATGCCCGCAATTATCCGATCGAGCAATTCCACGCAAGTCAGCCTTGCAGGCGGATGATATATTTTGCAAGGAGCGTAGTGCAGATTCAGCGGTTCATGCGGACAAGAGCGAGAAGATGGAATACTTGGGAATTATCCTTCTGGCAGCAATCCTGCTCCCGGTCTTTGGCCTTGTCGTCTGGTTGCTCACCAAAGGTCAGAAGCGCGATAGAAGCTACGAGAACCGGGATTCCACGATCCCTCCTTACTGATCGTTGTTCTTAGCAAGTCGAGAGCAAGCCTCTCTGCAAACAGATCGCCACCGTTATAATACTCTCCGACCTTCGGTTATCTCATAGGGCAACCGAAAACGATACGCCTTCCGCGGTACTTTCTTTAAACCCTGGCGAGGCCTGCTTCATGAATCGGCCAGTTCGCATTGGCGCCGTCAACTATCTGAACACCAAGCCGCTGATCCACGATCTCGAGACGCTCGCACCCGATGCCGAGCTGATCCTGGATGTGCCCGGCCGCTTGGCGGACCTGCTCGCGGACGCGAAGTTGGACGTGGCGCTTATTCCCGTGATCGAGTTCTTTCGCGCCGGTTGTTACTCCATTGTGCCGAACATCGCCATCGCTTCGCGGGGGCCGGTGCTGAGCGTAACGCTCTTCAGCCGCGTGCCGTGCGCCAATATTCGGCGGGTTGCCCTGGACGAGGGTTCGCGCACCAGCGCCGCCCTGTGTCAGATCCTGCTGCGCAAACGTTATGGCGTTTCACCCGAGGTGAAATCGCTGCCCCTGGAGCGGACGGCCGAGGAGGCGGATGCCGATGCGGTGCTGCTGATCGGCGACCGGGCGATGCGGGCTTGCTTGCCGGGCTTCGCGCACGCCTTCGACCTGGGGCAGGAGTGGTTTGACTGGACCGGTTTGCCGTTCGTCTACGCCTTCTGGGCGGTGCGCGCCGGCGCTGAGCTGGGGGCCGTCGACACGGCGCTGCTGGAAGCAAAGCGCCGCGGTGGCGCGCACCTTGGCGCGATCGCGCATCGCGAGGCGCCGCGGCTGGGCCTGGACGCCGGCTTTTGCCGCCGCTACCTGGCCAATATCATTCACTTTGACCTGGGCCCGCGCGAACAGGCGGGGCTGCATCATTACTACATGCTGGCCTGCGAGCTCGGCCTGGCCAGGCGAGGAGTGAGCCTTGAATTCTACGGTCACGGACATCTTGCACAAAGCCGTTGACGGCGAGCGCTTGACGTTCGACGAAGGCGTGGCCCTCTTCGAGTGCCGCGATCTCATGGCGCTGGGGCGGGCTGCGGATGCGGTCTGCCGCCGGCTGCACCCGGAGCCGTATCGCACTTACAACATCGACCGCAACGTCAACTACACGAACATCTGCGCCGCGGTCTGCGATTTCTGCGCGTTCTACCGCAAGAGCACTGCCGCCGACGCCTACGTGCTGCCGCGCGAGACGCTGTATCAGAAGATCGAAGAGACCATTGCCCTGGGCGGCAATCAGATCCTCATGCAGGGCGGCCTGCACCCAACGCTCAAGCTGGAGTGGTACGAAGAACTGCTCCGCGACCTGAAGACGCGCTATCCGCAGGTCAACCTGCACGCCTTCAGCCCGCCGGAAATCTGGTTCTTCCACAAATTGAACAAGCTGCCGTTGCGCGAGGTGCTCGCCCGACTCAAGGACGCCGGCATGGGCAGCCTGCCGGGCGGCGGCGGCGAGATCCTCGTGGACCGGGTGCGCAAGGCGATGACCGTCAACAAATGCTTGACCGATGAGTGGCTGGAAGTGCATCGCGTCTGGCACGAACTCGGCGGCCGCTCGACGTGTACCATGATGTTCGGCCACATCGAGACGCTGGCCGAGCGCATTGAAACGCTCGAGCGCCTGCGCCAATTGCAGGACGAGACCGGCGGCTTCACCGCCTTCATTTGCTGGACGTTCCAGCCCGAACACACCGACATGGCCCATGTGCCGCCGGCGGGGGCTCATGAATATTTGAAAACGCAAGCCATCGCCCGGCTCTACCTCGACAATATCCCGAACATTCAATCTTCCTGGGTGACGCAGGGGCCGAAAATCGGTCAACTGGCGCTGTTTTTCGGCGCCAATGACATGGGCAGCCTGATGATTGAGGAAAACGTGGTCGCCTCGGCGGGCACGGTGTACTACCTGACCCTGGAGCAGATCAAAAACGCCATTCGCGAGGCCGGCTACATCCCACGGCAGCGAAATGTGTTCTATGAATACATAGATGACCATGATTCAAGTTCAGAATCTAACCAAGTCCTTTCGTGATCTGCGTCGCGGGCAAGTGCTGGCGGTGGATGATATCTGCTTTGAGGCGAAGGCGGGCGAGGTGTTTGGCTTGCTCGGGCCGAATGGCGCCGGCAAGACCACGGCCATGCGCATCCTGTGCACGGTCCTGAGACCAACGGGCGGCACGGCGCGCGTGGCCGGCTTCGATGTGCTGACGGAAGCCAGCGCCGTGCGGCGGCACATCGGCTTTCTTTCGGCCAACACCGCCATCTACGATCGCATGTCGGCCTGGGAGCTGGTGGAATATTTCGGCTTGCTCTATGGAATGGAGCGCGCGCCGCTCCGCCAGCGCATGGAGTACGTGTTCGCCACTCTAAAGATGAATGAATTTCGCGACGTGCTCGGCGCCAAGATGAGCACGGGCATGAAGCAGAAGGTGTCCATCGCGCGGGCCATCGTCCACGATCCGCCCGTGCTTATTTTTGATGAGCCGACGGCGGGGCTCGATG
>DASZFN010001102.1:0-17646 GCA_035939715.1 Gemmataceae bacterium
CGAACCCGCCAGGCGGACTTGCTTCGGGTGGCTCATTGTGCTTCTCCCTTCCGGCAGCGCCTTACGGCCGCAGGTCCCGGATGGTGCGCCGGGCCTCGCGGTTTCGTCGGCAGGAGTCTCCATCGCTGGCGACCTTCTCAGCAAGCTGGTGCGCTACGGCTCGCGTTCCGCTCGCGCAACTCGTTCAGGAACTCGTCGGGCGGCACGTAGAACGGGTTTTCCTGATAGATGCCGCCAATAATCGTTGCCGGATGCACGCGCAGCGCGTCCATGATGACCGAGGCGCTGAAACGGGAAACGTCATAGCAGCAGCAAATGGCATCGTCGTACTTGTCGAGGGTGTAGTTGACGCGCGACTCGAACTCGACTAGGTCATTGACCCCGGGCTTGTCTTCCAGTGCCCACTCCATATTGGCAACCAGACGGGTCAGAGGATACCCGCGTGTCCTGTTGGAGTTCAGCAAGCGATCGATCAGGGCGATCTGCCGGTGCTGGTCGAAGTGCCCCTCCTGCAGGGGGGCGTCTTCCCAGGGCCGGATCTCCAGCTGGCCTTTGCGCTGGGCTTCGGCCACGTCGATGCCGGCCTGCTCCATGCGGCGCAGGTGCCCGGCGCGGTTGCGCGGATCGACAAAGTGCAAGGCCCGGTCGCCCTGGTCGAAGCCTTCTTTGATGAAGGGCATGAGCACGCGGTACTCCTCCTCCTTGCTATTGAAGAAAGCACAGACGTGCCGCTTGCGGTCGATGACAGTACCTGCAAGCCGGACTTGCTTGTGGACGGGGGCGTTCATGGCGAAACTCCTGGATGCAGTGCCAGTGCCGGCCGTTGCCGGCATTTGGCCAAACCAGCGGGATGGGCTGACGACACGCCGGCATTATACCCGGCCCCAGAAGGCAATGCACCTCCCCAGACAAGCAGAATGCCTGTCCAGTGACGAGTGACGGGCCGGCGTCACTCGTCACGCGCTTTCCTTGAGTCGCAGGCTCGTCCTGGCTTGGCAATCTCCAAGCTGAGCCGATTCCTCTCGAAGCGAATAAAATGCCAGGCGGGTGACAAAACGTCCAAGCCGAGTCAACAGTTTGCAACCGGCTGTCACGCTTGTTCACCTTTCTCTCCTTCCTTGACCCACGAAGAGCGAGCGCACCATGGCCCACCTGCTGCTCATCGATGACGACGCGGACTTGATCCCGGACCAGGTGCGGCGCGCCTTCCCTGCGCCCGTGCACCGCGTCGAGGTCGCCGGCACGGGGGCTGCAGGGCTTGAGCACGTCCGCTCGGAGCCGCCCGACGTCATTCTGCTCGACCTGTGCCTGCCCGACGAGTCCGGGCTGGAGGTCTATCAGCAGCTTCGCCAGTTCGACGCGCGGATCCCCGTCATTTTCGTAACCCTGGCCAAGAAAGCGGACGCGGCCATCGAGGCGATGAAGCAGGGCGCTTACGACTACCTGTTCAAGCCCCTCGACCTGAACGAGTTGTGGCGCGTGGTCGGCGAGGCCCTGGAAGTGGCCCGGCGGATGCGCGCGCCGGCAGTGCTGGCCGAGGCCGCGCCCGACGCCGACGTGGACGGCGCCATCGTCGGCTCCTGCCCCGCGATGCGCGAGGTCTACAAAGCGATCGGCCGGGTCGCCGCCCAGGACGTGCCGGTGCTCATCACCGGCGCGAGCGGCACCGGCAAGGAGCTGGTCGCCCGTGCCATCTACCAGCACGGACGCCGAGCCAGGGCGCCCTTTCTGGCCCTCAACTGCGCGGCCATCCCGGAGAACCTGCTGGAGAGCGAGCTGTTCGGCCACGAGAAGGGCGCCTTCACGGGCGCCGACCGCCGCCGCATCGGCAAGTTCGAGCAGGTGAGCGGCGGCACCCTGTTCCTCGACGAGATCGGCGACATGCCGCTGGCCTTGCAGGCCAAGATCTTGCGCCTGCTGGAGGAGCAGTCGTTCGAGCGCGTGGGAGGCAATGAGACGATCCAGACCGACGTGCGGCTGCTCGCGGCCACGCACCGCGATCTGAAGGAGTGGTCGGACCAGGGGAGGTTCCGGCCGGACCTGTACTATCGGCTGGGGGTGTTCGCCATCCACCTGCCCCCTCTGCGGGAGCGGGACGCGGACCTGCCCCTGCTGGTGCGGCATTACTTGCGGCGCTTCAGCCACGAACTCGGACGGGAGGTGCGCGAGGCTGCCCCGGAGGTGCTGGAGCGCCTGCGCAGCTATTCCTGGCCAGGGAACGTGCGCGAGCTGCAGAGCGTGCTCAAGCAGGCCCTGCTCCAGGCGCGCGGTACGACCTTGCTCCTCACTTTCCTGCCAACCCTCCCGGGAGAGCCTTCCGGACCGGTGACGGAAGCGCCGGCGGCGGGCGATCCCAACCTGGAGGCGTTCATCTGCCTTCGCCTGGCTTCCGCTGAGGGCGACCTTTATGCGGAAACGCACCGGCAGGTGGACCGGCTGTTACTGACCCGCGTCCTGGAGGATACGGGCGGGAATCAGCTTCAGGCCGCCCGCCGGCTAGGGATCGGGCGGGAGACGCTGCGTCGCAGGCTCAGCGATCTGGGGCTGCACCGCAGCCGGCGGCTGGAAGCCGAAGGAGACCAGCGACCGAGTGACGAGTGACGAGTGGCGGCCGTAGCACCGTCAGGCATTAGAGGCAAGTTTGGGTAGTGGGTGCATGCACCCACTCGAGATCATGCGGGCGTTCGTGCGCTTGCGACAATGCCACCCTGGCGGACGCGTTGCTCCCCCTGGCGACCCGCTCTATACTGCACACTGGCTCCAGGGCGAGGCGAAGGAATAACGCAAATGCCGGCGCGTGTCGTGTTAGCCATGAGCGGCGGAGTGGACAGTTCCGTGGCCGCCTTGTTGCTCAAGCAGCAGGGGTACGAGGTCATCGGCCTGTTCATGCGCACGGGCGTCCACGGTAACGGCGATGATGCTATGCCCGCTCACAAGCGCGGTTGTTGCAGCGCGGTCGATGCCGGCGATGCCCGCCGGGTCGCCGACCGGCTGAATATTCCCTTCTATGCGCTCGACTTTGAAGCCGACTTCGAGCGCATCATTGACTACTTCGCGGACGAATATCTCGTTGGCCGGACACCCAATCCCTGTGTCGTCTGCAATAACTGGCTGAAATTCGGCAAGCTCTGGTCCTACGGCAAGCAGCTTGAAGCCGATTTCATCGCGACGGGACACTATGCTCAGGTCTGCAAGCGCGACGGCCGGTTCGCGTTGCACCGCGGTCTTGATCCGGAGAAAGATCAATCGTATGTGCTGTTCGGCATCAGGCAAAGCATTCTGCCGCATCTGCTGTTTCCGATTGGCGGCTATCGCAAGGATGAAGTGCGCCGCCTGGCTCGCGCAGCCGGCCTGGGCGTTTCGGACAAACCCGATAGCGTCGAAATCTGCTTCGTGCCGGACGGCGATCATGCGGCGCTCATTCGCCGGCGCCGGCCGGAGCGGATTACCGCCGGCCATATTGTCGATATGAGCGGCAAGATCCTGGCCGAGCATGACGGCATCGACAACTTCACCGTGGGGCAGCGGAAAGGACTTGGCTTCGCCGCCGGCGCGCGCCGTTATGTCCTGCGCATTGTGCCGGACGCCAATCAAGTCGTCATCGGTGAGCGCGAAGAGTTGTTGGCTTCCGGTCTGCTTGCCTCGAGGGTGAACTGGCTGGTCGACGTGCAGGACGGCAGCCCGATGTGTTGCTCTGCCAAAATTCGCTACCGGCATCAGGCGGTTCCTGCCTCGGTTAGCGTGCTGCCCAACTCCGGCGCGCGGGTGACGTTGGCGCAAGCGCAGAGCGCGGTCACACCGGGTCAGGCTGTTGTCTTCTATGACGGCGACCGCGTCCTCGGTGGCGGTTGGATCGAATCGGCCATTCCATAAGTTCACCGGATGTCCTTCAGCAAAGCGTGCACTTTGCCGACAATTTTTTCTTCAACCGCCGGTCCCCAGCGCGTGGGCATGCCGTAGTAAATCATTGAAGTATCACCCTCGTAGCCGCCTTCGTTGAGAACGCGCAACGAGGGAATATATGCCATCACGTCATTGGCATAGCCGGTAATCCAGACTGCCCGCGGGCCTGCCAGCTCCCTCTTGAGCCGCAATGCGTAATCGACCACCACCTCGCCGCCGAGGGCAACCCAGAGCAAATCATCGCCGAGCTTCCAGACTTGCACCGGGTAGAAACGATAGCTTTCGTCAAGTTTCTCGCCCGCGTCCAGTCGCTTGAGCAGCCGCGCTGCCCGCCGCCGCTCCGCGAAGTTCTTGCTGAGCAAGTCAGCGGAAAGCTTGTCCCGGCTGGGCAGACGATCGAACGGCAACTCGATG
This sequence comes from Gemmataceae bacterium, assembly GCA_035939715.1. Taxonomy (GTDB): domain Bacteria; phylum Planctomycetota; class Planctomycetia; order Gemmatales; family Gemmataceae; genus DASZFN01. The sequence continues at coordinate 4,318 of DASZFN010001102.1, forward strand.
CGGGCATAGCGGGCCGCGAACAGTCCGTGCACGGGTTTCATGGGGCCGTCCAGCACGCCGTCGACCGCGTCGGCCAGCTCGCGGCCATACTTCTGACAAAGCGGCACCGTGCTTCGCGGCAACGGATTGGCGTCTGCCCCGCAACCCATGCAGAACATGGCGGAGGCTCCGGCATGCTTTTCTTGCAAATACTGCTGGGCAAAGCCGGCGTAATCGCCGCACCATTGATAGAACTGAAGCGTGGTGTTGTGGCAAGCATAGCCGAAAACGATAGCGCGAAGCGTTCCTGCCGGTGAGGAGACGCACAACACCGGCACGTCATGATCCACTGGACCGGCGGGATTGCGGTCATTGACAAAGCCGTTGGCGGTCGGCTTGCGGCGATTGACTGCAAAGCGCGCGGTCCCTTTGCCGAGCGCCAGCCGTGCCGGCTCCAGGTGCCCGAGAGCGTCCAGGATGGCATCGATCATCCAAGCGCGCAACTGCTCGGTGTAAGCGCCGACCTTGTGCCACTCTTCATCCGGCATGTTGTACATGTCGTTGAGCGAGCCGCGCAGCACGGGCCCGCAGTGGGTATGCGAGACGGTTATCATGAGCTTTGCCCGCGGCAACTGTGCCCGCTGCTGGACAGCTTCGGCCACGGCGTCGGTCAGGGTGCGCGGCACGCCGACCAGATCGCTCGTCACCAGCACCAACTTCTCACCCTTCTCGTCTTCGAGCGCCAGGGTCTTGACATAGAGATCCTGGAGCTTTCCCTCGGCCGGCTTGTTGCGATTGCCGTAGCCGGCCAGCCACATCGGCTCGCGGGGAGTGATGATTCTAGACGCCACGCCTGCCTTGTATTGGGGCTCGTCCGCGCGCAAGCTGCCCGTGCATACATGCACCCAGGCGAGGGCCATCGTCAGCACCCACGACCAGCCGAGACTTGGCTTATCGACCTGCATCGGTGCCCCTCTCTGCAATGATCTCCTGGTAGCGCGTGTAGACATCCTGTCCGAAGCACACCACGACGACCTTTTCAAATCCCGCGTTGGCTTGCAAGAATTGCTCGATCTCACTGACGGCAATGCGCGACGCCTGTCCGATCGGGAAGCGATAGGCGCCGGTGCTGATCGATGGAAAGGCGATGCTTCGCAGGCCATGCCGGTCGGCCAAGGCGAAGGTGCTGCGGTAGCAACTGGCGAGTAGTTCGTCCTCACCGTGCTGGCCGCCCTGCCATACGGGACCGACGGTGTGAATCACATGGCGTGCCGGCAAGTTGTAGCCCCTGGTGATCTTCGCCTGCCCGGTCGAGCAGCCATTCAGCGTGCGGCACTCTGCCAGCAAGGCAGGGCCGGCGGCGCGATGAATGGCGCCGTCTACACCACCACCGCCGAGCAGAGATGTGTTCGCCGCGTTGACGATGGCGTCCACGTCTTGCTTGGTGATGTCGCCCTGCACAATCATGAGGCGTGTATCCATCGATGTCCCCCCCGCGCCGTGCACGGAATTACCATCGTTGCCAGCCAGTCTCCTCATGGCCGAAATGGAAGACCTGGGGATGGAGCAGCTCGGCCAGGATTTCCAGGGATTCTACCAGCCTCGGGCCGGGCCGGTTGAAGTACTGGTTGCCATCGGTGATAAAGACACGCTGCTCCCGCACCGCCCGCAAATCCGGCCATTCCGGCCGCTGCTCGAGCAGCGGCATTTCCTTGCGAGATCGGGCAATGTTGAAGCCGCAGGGCAGAATGATAATGATGTCCGGGTCCCTGGTGCACAGTTCTTGCCATGACAGCCAGGGCGCGTGCCGGCCGGCCATGCCGAACAAATTGACGCCGCCCGCCATGGCGACCAGTTCCGGCATCCAGTTGCCCGAGGCCATGAGCGGATCGATCCACTCGATGCAGGCAACGGTCGGTTTATGCGGCACCGCCCGCGCTCGTTCGGCGATGACAGCCATGCGCTGCTGCAAGCGATCAATGAGTTGTAAGGCGCGCTCGCACACGCCCAGGGCGTCGCCCACCAGGCGGATATCTTTCCAGATGTCGGCAAGCGCATTCGGAGCGAGCGACACGATCTGCGGCCGGGACTCGATCCAGGAGCAGACAGCCGCCTCGACATCGCGCAGACTGACCGCGCACACCTCGCACTGGGTCTGGGTGACGATCACGGTCGGCGCAAGCTGACGGAGTTTGTCGGCATCGACACGGTAGACGGACAGCCCCTCTTGTAAGATGCCCTTCACCCGTTGATCGATTTCGTAGCTCGAACCCTCGACATCGAACTTGGGCGCCGTGCAGATCGGCAGGCGCCGGACGGCCGGTGGAAAGTCACATTCATGCGACCGTCCCACTAGCCGATCTTCTAAGCCCAGCACGCAGACAATTTCGGTGGCGCTGGCGATCAGAGAGACGATGCGTGGCTCGGGCATCACACCAGGCCCCAGACGCGGCGGAGCAACCATTCCAGGCAGAGTACGAGAACAAAGAATAGAAAGCACACCAGGATTCCCGAGCCGGCGAGTGCCAGGAACTGGTCGCCGGCGGAGCTGGACGCCGGGTGCCGCCGCCAATCGGGCCAGAGCCTGGCCTTTTGTTTGCCTTGCGGCAACGGCATGGAGGTCAGTTCCTTGAGGAAGGAGCGCAGTTCGTCGGCTTGATGGAACTTGCCGCCGCCGGCGCTGGCAAGCTTGGCGAGAAAGTCGTGGTCGGCGGCCTGGCGGGTCATCTCGGCGTCGTCCTGGTAGATAACGAAGCGCGCCTTGGCCGGGGCCAGATTGTCCAGCGGCTTGCCGTCGGCATCCTTGCCGGAGCCGTGCGCCTCCAGCATATATTCTCCGGGTTCCTCTGTCTTCCAGAACGTGCCGCGCTCGTCCCCCTGCTCCCGCGCGGTGGGCACCTTGCTCTCGACCTTGTCGGGACCGACTACTGAAACATCGAAATGGGCGTTTTCCTGAGGAATCTCGACGCCGCCCTTGCCGCGCAGCTTGACGGTGAAACCGAGCTTGCCGCCGGCCGGCAGGCGGCGCGTGTCGGGCATGATCAGGACATTGCCATCCGCCTCATCGCGCTTGGCCAGCCAGAAAATCACCTGCTGCCAGAAACGCGCATGGGCGCGCAGGCCGTCCGGCGTCCGCCGCCAGCGCCAGGTGGTATCGCCGCCAAAGGCGAGCGTGCGGCCCAGGCCGAAGTGCATCTGCCCCACGAGCAAGGGCTCCTCGGTCGCCGTCTGGGCCAGAACGATTGCCTGGGCTTGCGGCTGACCCAGCCTGGTCATGCCGTCGAGCTTGGGCAACTTCGCCCAGATACGCTCGTTGTCCGCGGCGTTTTCCGCCAGGCGCATGACGTAATGCTGCAAACCGCGCCGCGTTGGTACCATTTGCACGGGGGTGTCAACCTGGCCATGTGCATCGAGCTTGACCGGGAGCAACTTGGCAATATCGGTGTCGGCCCAATCGCTGTTGCCGAAACTCTCGTAGCCGCCGATCATCATGAGGCCGGCGCCTTTCTCGAAGACCTGGCGGTAAATCGCTTTGAGGACGTCCGGATTGCCGGCCGAGAGTCTGCGCGAGGTTATGTCGCCGAGGATAATTACATCGTAATGCTGCTTGTTAAACTGGAAAAGATCGGCATCGGCACCGGGTTCGTCCGTCAGACGCACCGACTCGAACAGGCGGATGGTCGGCTCCTGGCTGAGCGCGTAGCGGATAAACTTCGACTCCCAGGGCCGGTATTTGCCTTCCACGTAGAGCACGCTGATGCCTTCCTTCGTCACCGTGACGTAAGTGCTGATTTCATTGTTGGCATGCGTCAGTTCTCCGGGAAGAGGATCGATCTTGAGCGTCACGCGCACTTCCCCGGCCGTGGCAGGCGCATCGCAGTTTAACTCCACTTCGTTGCCGACCGTGAGCGCCAGCGTTTGCTTTTTCGTGGCCACGACCTGGTCGTCGATGAGCAAGGTCACATTCACAACCTTGTTCTCGAAGCCGGGCGCATCGACGATGCCTTTGACAACCAACTTCCCCTTGATGGCCACGGGAGAAGGGTCGGGCTTAATGCTGATGAAGGCGATATCGCGCTGGTTGGAAGTTGTCGTGGTCTGGCCAAAGGCGAAGGTGTGAATGGGGCAGCCCAGGACGCGCCACTTGGACGCCAGCGCCAGGGCGGGGAAGCGCGTGCCGTTGTCGGCGCCGTCGCTCAGGATCAGCAAGCCGCGCAGATTGCGCTCGCTGCTGTGCCGTTCATACAGGTAGTTCAGCATCTCGCCGAAGTCGGTGCGCTTGCCGTCCGCCTTGCCGGCGGGGTCGAAATCGCTCACATCCCCGGCGAACCGGGACAGAACCACCGTGACATTGTGCCGTTCGCGCAGGTCGCGCAGCTCCGGCTCACACGCTTGCAGCAGGCGATTCAGGTACTCCCAGCGCGATTGATTGGCGATCTGGTCCTGGACCTGCATGCTCATGGAACTATCAATGGTCAGAAACAGCAGCGAAGCGTTGTGCGCGTCATCCTGAAAAGAAAATGACGGCCGCAGCACCACCAGACAGGCGATAAGCAAGGCCAGCAAGCGGAGGCCCAACAGCATCAGCAAGCGCGGCAAGGTTATTCCACGAATGCCGTAATAGGTCCAGATCGTCAGCCCCACGAGAACTAGGCCGACGAGAACAAGCGCACCAAGACCCACGCCGCCGCCAGACCATGGCCAGGCCGGGTCGAAGGTGAAGGTCAGGGAATCGTTCGAGGTGGACATACGGTGTTCACATACGTGGGGCAGGTTAAAAACCTGCCCTACGAAACTTCTACCAGTTCACGTTCCGGCGGGGCGGCAGTCTTTTCCTTCTCTTCCAGCGAATCGCGGCGGTAGAACTTGTTGGCCAGAAGATTTTCGATGGCAAGCGCCAGCAACAGCAGAATCATCAGCCACGGAAATAACTCCACCGGCTGGGTCCAATGGCTTTGCAGGGCCTCCTTGAAATTGGCTCCTTGGCCCAACGGCAAGACGGTGCCCTTGCCGAGGAATTCTTCGATCTTCTCTGCCGGCAGACGCGCAAGCTGCGATTCCTCGGCGGGAATATTGACGCTGAAGTTGGTGGACCACTTGCCTTCCGCGCTCACCAATTTGTAATTGCCCGGCGTCACGGCCTGCGCCAGCGTCAGCTCTCCCTGACCGTCCGCTCTAGGCACCAAGCGCTCGGTCGCGCTCAGACCGGGGCCCTCCAGAGCGTAGGTGGGCGAACGTGGTGTCGTCGGCAACAGGACATTGATCGTTTGACCCGACGGGTAATTGAAAGTGGCGCTCTCGGTGCTGCCGGCTAGATAATCCATGGTGATGTGCACGAACACCATGTAGAACGAACTGGTCAGGTAATCATTCCACGGCTGCTTGATGTCGAGGTGCCGGCGGTCCATCGCCGTCGTGTAAAGCAATACCCGACCGCGCACCTTTGCTTTCGGGTCGAAGGTGCGCTCGATGAGCGCGGGCCGGGTTCCCTTGTCATCATAGGCGACAATCACGGACGAATCCGGTGCCGGATGGGGCTGCACTGCCCAGTAGCGCATGGCTTTGGGCGGGTAGCGGAGAAAATCGATATTCTCCTCCTTCATGCTCCAATCCCGGAACGGCAGCATCACAGGATGCTGAAAGCTTCCCGGCTTCCAGGGCACACCGTTCGAAGCTTCCACCAACTTGACGAGGCGTCCCGGCACCAGGACTTGTGCGGCTTTGTCGTTGTAGGCGCTGGCCTGTCCTGCGCCAGGTACGATCGCCAGTCCGCCGCCGTTGTCCACATAGATCTTGAGCTTTTCCCAAAGCCCAAGATCGGGATCGGCAACATTGAGCAGACAAATAGCCTGATACTTGGGCAGGTCTGTCAGCGGACTGAGGTTGTGTGCTTCCGCGAGCGTGCGCACTTCGCCGCGAAATTCCCTGGAGACCTTGAACACCTCGTTCCAGAAACCGGCATCGTAAGGATTGTCCACCAGCGTCAGCACGCGGCGGCCGCCGCGCACTTCAAAAGTGGCGAACAGGGTGTTGTTGAAAGGCAGCGAATCGTCGCTGGCCAGTTTGATCTCAGCCTGGTGTGGGCCGAGCGGCAGCCCGCGCTGTTCAAAGGTAAGCACCTTGCTCTGTCCCGCGGCCAGCTCGATCGGTTTGCGGTCGGCATTCTTGCCGTCGATCCGGCATTCCACCTCGGTGTTCACGGCGGCGCCGGTCGACCGGACCGTGGCTTTGATTTCCGCGACATCATCCAGCGGCACGATCGAACGCGGCATTTCCAGCGACACCAGGGCGACATCGACCGGCTTGTCCACGCCCACGTCGACCAGCACCGCATGCACTTCCGTCGCCAGACGATCGCGCAGCGCGATGAGATCCTTGGCCCGGCTCGGGTCCCACGAGTCTTGCGTACGGTCCGAGAAGATGTACAAGAATTTCGGCAGTTTATCGTCGCCTGCGTCGGCCTCCTGCTCGAGATCCGCCAGCAGCCGGTATGCCTCGGCCAGCCGGCTCGTGACCGGGCTGTTGGCCGGGCGCAGCTTCAACTCGCCGATGCGCTCGCGCGCCAGGGCGAGCGTGGGCAGCCATTCGCCGCCTGCCTCGGCGGTGTCGAGCACGGCGACCCGGCTGCCATCCGGCAGCTCGTTCAGCAATTCGTCGGCCCGGCGTTTGGCGACTTCCAGCCGGTTCTTACCGCCCGAGACATAGCCCATGCTGTAACTGGTGTCGAACAGCAGCACCGCCGCCACCGGCCGCTCGCCGCCAATGTTCAGGCGATCGCTGAAGATCTTCGGCCTGGCCAGGGCCAGGCAGATGCCGATGATCAGGAACAAGCGCAGCGCCAGCAGCAGCAAGTGCCGCAGCTTCAACTTGCGCTGGTTGGTAAGGTGCCGTTTGAGCAAGAAGCGAAAGGCCGGGAACAGCAGATGCTTCGGCTTCTGCCGCATAATCAGATGCAGCACGATCGGGATCCCCGCAAGGATTACGCCGCTCAGCATGATGGGGAAAATGAAAGTCATTGCCAAATCACCCTGCGAAATCCATAGGCAGCCGCGCAAGTTTTGCGCTTCTTCCATGAACGTGCGCCGTATTGCAATGCCACGGCCTTGCGCCGTGGTGCTTTACGTTGGCTTCTACGCATCGTACCGCCCTTTTGCCTACTTGATGCCACGGCCTTGTGCCGTGGTCGCTCACGTTGGTTGCCGCCAGAAGCTAGCGTGAAGTACCACGGCGCAAGGCCGTGGCATCTATAGAACCACGGCGCTCCTGGGGCTAGAAACCAACGTAACTCACCACGGCACAAGGCCGTGGCATTGCGTCAAACAAAAAAAGGCGCATCTTCGAAACGCGTCAAGCAAGGCCCCTTGCTAGCGCGGCGGGCTAAGGATGGATGCCGCGCACGCTCCTAAAATCGTTTCTGCCGCTGCACCAGGTACTCCATCAAGGCCTTGTCAAAACTGACGCTGGTGTCCATGGCCACATAGTCGATATTCGCCTTCAGACACTCTGTACGGTAAAACTGCTGAAACTCCCCCAACGTTTGCAGGTAATCGCTGCGCATGCTGCGCGCATCGATGGTCAGGCGATCGTGCTCTTCCACGTCTTCAAATTCGACGACGCCGTCAAAGGGGAAATGCACCTCCGCCTCATCCAGGATGTGGAAGAGAATCACCTCATTGCCGCGATGCCGCAGGTGGTGCAGGCTCTCCAGTACCGGCTGCGGATCGGTGAGCAGGTCGCTGAACAGCAGCACCAGGCTCTTGCTCCGGATCATGGCCGCCAGCTGGTGCAAACAGTTGGCGACATCGGTATTGCCCGCCGGCTTCAGGTTGGCCAGCACCGCCAGCATGGTGCCCAGCTGCGTGCGCTTACTGCGCGGCGGCAGGCAAGTTTGGATCTTCGTATCAAACGTGACCAGGCCGACGGGATCCTGCTGATGGATCATCAGGTAGCCGAGCGCCGCGGCCAGGCAAATGGCGTAATCAAACTTCGTCAGCTCCTGGCGGTACGTGTAAGCCATCGAAGCGCTGAGGTCCATGACCAGGTAGCCGGTCAGGTTCGTCTCGGCCTCGAACTTCTTGATGTAGTAGCGATCGGTCTTGGCGTAGACATTCCAGTCGAGGTCCTTGAGATCGTCGCCGGCGACGTATTTGCGGTGCTCGCTGAACTCGACGGAGAACCCCTGGAACGGGCTGGCGTGCAAGCCGGTGAGAAAGCCTTCGACAATAAACTTGGCGCGGAGATCGAGCCGGGCCACCTGGCGAATCACTTCGGGACGCAGGTATTTTTCCGAAGAGGCCATGAACTATTCCGTCAGCAAAAGCCGGCCGTCCGCGTCAAAGAATCCTTGGCCGTCTATCTGGTAAACGCCGGCCGTCTCCTGGGCCAGAAACCGGCACGCCGCGACGCACAAGTCCTCCGCCTCAGGCTGCTCCGACCCTGTCGGGGACAACGTATAGAGTTGCTCCGTACTGATCATGTGCTGCATGAGCCAGACGTGGTTGGCGTTGGCTTCCATCGTCTCCAGCCACGCCGCCCAGGTATTGAGGCTAGCTCGAATGCCTTCCTCATGACGGCGGTAACAATCGATCTGCACAGCCCAATCGCCATGCTCAGGGGCGAGATCGGCCAGCACCCAATCTTGCTCACACTGGGTGAACTTCCCTGTCAGGGAATGTCCGGCAAGCTGCAAACCCTGAAGCAAAGCCGCCTGCGGGGGTTGGGCGACAGCAGTCCCGAAGACGCGGCACATGCCGAGCATTGGCCCTACACCCTCTTGCGCTTCTCGTACTTCGGCGGTTCCGGATCCCCGACCACTTCGAGCAATTGCCGGATGATGTCTTCGCTCGTTTTTCCTTCCGCCTGCGCCTGAAAGTTTGTGCTGATGCGATGGCGCAGCACCGGAATGGCGGCTTTCTTGATATCGTCGAGGGCCACACTGAAGCGGCCGTCCATCGCCGCGAAGGCCTGCCCGCCCTGGACCAAGAATTCGCCGGCTCGCGGACCGCCGCCCCAATCGACTAGCTTCTTGACAAAATCGGGCGCCGTCTGATCCGTCGGCCGCGAAGCGCGTGCCAGCCGCAGGGCATAGTCGATCACGTATTCCCCGGCCGGCACGCTGCGGACCAGCTTTTGCATGTTGATGATCGCCTTGGCGCTCAACACTTTCGTGAGCTCCTGCGTTTCGTCCTTGGCCTTGCGCGTCAGGATGCGGCGCTCCTCTTCGACCGTGGGGTAGTCCACCTTGATGTGGAACATGAAGCGGTCGAGCTGAGCTTCGGGCAGCGGGTAGGTGCCTTCCTGCTCGATGGGGTTTTGCGTCGCGATCACGAAGAACGGCTCCGGCAAATTGTAGGTTTCCTGGCCGACGCTGACCTGGCGCTCTTGCATTGCCTGGAGCAGGGCGGCCTGGGTTTTGGGCGGCGTGCGGTTGATTTCGTCGGCAAGGATGATATTGGCAAAGATCGGCCCCTTGACAAAGCGAAACTCGCGGCGGCCTGCTTCGGTGTCCGATGACGGTGGTCCCGGTGATGTCCGAGGGCATCAGGTCGGGCGTGAATTGAATGCGTTTGAAGCCGACGTCCAGGATCTGGCTGATCGAGCTGACCATCAAGGTCTTCGCCAGGCCAGGCACGCCGACCAGCAAGCAGTGGCCGCGGGTGAAGATGGCGGCCAGGATCTGCTCAATGACCTCCGCCTGGCCGACGATGATGCGGCGGAGTTGATCGAGCATGAGCGTCCGGGTTTGGCTGAACTGGCTGAGGTATTCGCTTATCCGATCGGTAGACACCTGCATCCTCTCCGAAACAATGGCCATCTACCAAGCCAACGCGCGAACGAGCCTCGCTTGCGCATCGGGTGCTGCCAAATAGCACACAGTCACTTAACCATTGTAAAGGATGAGGGCAAGGCTAGGCAAAGGTATCGCCGTCTCAATCGGCTCTCAGGCCCCGTTGAAGTATTCCTGCGAGCCCATGATGTCCGCGATTACCTGTTCGCGCGTGGCGCCTTGCTGCAGCATGGCGAGAAAGCTGGCCAGGCCCGTGTTGTCGGCGGGCCGGTTGAGATATTGCTGGTAAATGGCTTGCACCATCAGGGTCTCCGCCTCTTGATTGTGCAGGAGCGTGCCGGCGAGCTGATCGCGGTTCGCTCCCGTCGCCAGGGCCGCCTGGAATGCAGCCATGCCCGTGGCATCCGGCTGGCGCTGCAAGACATCCTGGTAAAGCGCCGTGGTAAAACCGGCATTCGTGGCGCCGGCGTTCTGGAAGAATTCCGTCGAACCAAGGATCGTGCTTTCAACCTGCTGAATGTTCCCGCCCCCGCTCAGGAAGCTTACAAAGCCGGCCAGGCCGGCGGCGTCCGCGCTGCGGTGGAGCAGGGTCCGGTACAGATCCTTCACCTCCACGGTCATGAACTCCGCGTTCGCCTCGATGCCCTGGGCCACCTGCGTGCGCGACATCCCCTGGTCCAGGTCGCTGGTCCAGGTGGCCAGGCCGCTCGCATCCGGCGCCCGGTGCAAGAGGTCGGCATAGAGCTGTGTGACAAAGAGCTGGTTCGGCGTTAGCCTGGGAGCAGAGGGCGCCGAGACGGCGCTAATGATGATCGTGTCATGCTTGTGGAGCGTTATATCGTTAAGATCGTGCTGCAGTTTGCCGTTGACCAGCACTGTAATGTCCGCAGCGGCTTCGAGCTTGGCAATGGCGGCCTGGCCCTGGGGGGTCGTGTTCCAGATGGCCAGAAAATCAGTCAGTTCAAAGTCCCGCTGGAAGGGCGATTCGATCTGGAGGTTTCCTGAGTTGTCGTGCGTGTGGATCGGATCTTCGGTCTTGCCGAACACGCCGAGGTCGGCCTGGATGGGTATTTGCTTGCCGTCCAGGAAAATCTCCACGCGCGCCTTGATGTGGACGGCGTCATCATGTTTCATTTCGGGAAGCGGGGTAAACAAGAACGGATCGGTAGGCAAGCTCACGGTGGGCACCGCTCGTTCCTCGAGCGTTTCCAGTTGCAGCCGGCGGCCCAGGCGCGATTGACTGGTGCGCTGCTTGGTTGTCCCCGGACGCACGATGTTCCTGAGCATGGAAAATGGATTCATGATTGGCCCTCAGCCGAATGGCGATTGAGAAGGCGAAAGAACATGGCCTTGCCGAGAGACAAGACTTGACGGGGCGTCTCGGCACGTCGATTTCCTAATTATCGGCAATCCGGCCGGCAAACTTTAATGGCTCTACGGCATTTCGCGATTTTGCCATGAACCGTGTCTACCAGGTCATCCTGATTGGCTCCACGGTGGCGCTTTCCTGGCTCGGCATGCAGGTGGTGCATGAGCTGGGTCATGTGGCTGGCGCCTGGCTTACGGGAGGCGTTGTCGCGAAGGTTGTCTTGCACCCGTTGACCATTTCTTACACGACCTTGTCGGCGAACCCGCATCCGCTATTCACGGTGTGGGCGGGACCGGTGCTCGGTAGCGCTCTGCCGCTTGTCATTTGGGGCGTCGCTTGGGCGTGCAACGTACCGGGGACCTATCTGCTTCGGTTCTTTGCCGGCTTCTGCCTGATCGCGAACGGTGCATACATTGGAGCGGGCTCCTTGGCGCGCATCGGCGACGCGGGCGTCATGCTTGCTAGCGGCGCAGCGATTTGGCAACTTTGGACTTTTGGCCTGGCGACGGTGCCAGCCGGCCTTTGGCTGTGGCATCGGCAGGGCAAGCATTTTGGCCTTGGCAAGACGACTGGCGAGATTCAGCCAGCCGTTGCTCAGGCACTCTTCGGGTTACTGGTTCTCATGATCGCGATTGAAATGACCATTTTCCGCAAGGACTGATTTCGCAGTCGCGGCAACTACGGCAAATGTTCGGTCACTTCGAACCCAATTGTTCAAATGTCGCGTTCAGAATCGGATATTTCCGCCAATCCTTGTAATCAAAATGCCACCACTCCGCCTCGTATACGGTAAACCCTTGCTCTTCCATGGCGCGGCGGAGGAAGTCGCGATGCCAGCGCTGCAGCGACATGCCGCCGGGATAGTCGGGATAGGAGCGGTCCGACATTTCGTCGTAGCCGCCGGTCATCTCGATCGGCTTGCCGGTCTTGAGGTCGTGCAGGGTCAAATCGACCGCGCAGCCGCGGTTGTGACGAGAGCCCTTGGCCGGATCGGCGACGAAGATGTGCTGCTTTTCCGGGGTGGCGTCCCAGAACATTTTGGTGACGTACCAGGGGCGATAGCAGTCGTGGATCAGCAGGCCGTAGCCGCTTTCGGCTAGCTTCTTGTTGACGCGCACCAGCGCCTCGGCGGCTGGCCTTTGCAAGAATGCCTTTGCGGAAGTATAGAACGGCGTACTCAAGAAGTTGTTCGTCGTGGCGTAGCGGATATCCAGCTTGATGGTAGGGTCCAGCGTGGGCACATCCACCAGGTCGGGCTTGCGGAAGTCGCCGCTTTCCAGCGGCGGCTGAGAGGCCAGGGCCTCTTTGCGTAGCTCATCGAGCGGTCGGACGGGCTGGATGCGGAAGGTCGCGCCATTCTCACCGTCAATCATGCGGCGTTTGAAAACGACGCTCGCGGCATTCACCTCAGTCGCGCGACCTGAGGCGTCGCGTTTGAAGATGAGCTTCTCGCTCTCGTACAGCCCCCAGTTTGGGAACTTGAATACGTTCTCGGAGATCTCCTCAAGGGGGTAGTTGTAAAACCATTCAATGAGCGCGTGCAGTTTTCCTTCCTTCTCCAGGATATACAGCGTGTCATAATCCCAGCCATACTCGCCGATCAGACCCGCCCAGCGCGCCGGCGCAGGTTGCGGCTTGTCGCTCGCGGCGCGGCGATAGGTATTGGCGCCAACCGTGACACGTTCGCCATCCGCCTTGAACTTGATTCCCTGGGCCAGCACATCGTCGATTACGAAGCCATCGCCCAGAGCGCGCACCTCCAGGCGGAATTCGCCGCGCACCGGTCTCAGCCAAAGCTTGCCGTCGCGTTCGTACAGCTCGATGCTGCGGTCGCCGTTTGTGTAACGGCCTTCCAGACGGCGGGCAACGTCCCTGGTCACGGGGCCTGGCTCATCAATAGCTGGGCTCGGCTTGCCCCGGCGGACAGCCAGCATCTGGGCGAGGGCAGCGCGAGCGATTTCGTTGACCACAGCATTGGCACAGTCCTTGGCGGCGACCACGGCCACGCCAAGCTTCTCCTCCGGCAGCCCCTCCAGGTCGGTGGCGAAGCCGTAGATGGCCCCGCCGTGGCCGACCCGCCGCCGGCCCTCGAACTCCGAGGCGAAGAAGCTGATCCCGAACCCGGTCTTCTCCCCCTTCTTGACGAACTGCGGGGTCCACATCTGCTCCAGGGTCTTGCGGTCGAGCAGTTGCT
>DASZFN010001103.1:0-5683 GCA_035939715.1 Gemmataceae bacterium
TGGAGGCGCAGGTGCCAGGCCTTGTAGACGATGCCCATGCCGCCGCGGCCCAGTACCTCCTGGACTTCATAGCCGCGGATTTGCGGCAAGTCGACGGTCGGCAGTGGGCCGGGCCCGGCGCCGCTCGAGAAGGGAAACTCGTGAAACATCACGTCGACCTCGGCCTTGAGGGCACGCAAGCGCTGCCAGCCGGCCCGGACCTGCGCCAACAGTTCCGGGCACGTGCGGCAGGCTTCTTCCGGTGTACCACCGGAATCGAGCAGTTCCTCGAGCAATTGGTCCACACGCGGATCGTCGGGCACTGCGGAGTCCCCCGTTCGCTATTTCGGGCGCAGGTCTTCCAGTTCTTTCGCCAGCAGCAGCAGGGAGCGATTCAAACGCCGCTGCACCGTCCTGACGGAGATGCCGAGCACCTCGGCGGCCTCGCACTGCGTCAGCCCCTGGACGTGTATCAGGCCGAATGCCTCCCGCTCGTCCTCCGGCAGCTCGTCGATCGCCGTCAGGATACGCCGGCCATCGGGGCTCAGCGCGGAACCGCTGCTGGCCGGCGGCTCCGGCACCAAATCCTCGCGAATCTCCACAAGGCTCGGCTGTTCATCTAAGCGGCGGGCCACGTCATTCAACTCCCAGCGCATGTGCTGGTTGACCAGGGCGAAGAACTGGCGCACCGTTTGAGGACGGACCGAGCGCATGGCCTTGAGCAAGCGCTCCACCACGGCGTCGAGCATTTCGTCCGGCTGTAAGTTCAACGGCGGCAAGGTCAAGCGCCGGTACTTGCGATACAGAAGATTCGTGCATAGCAGTTGCAAACGGCGGACCGACCGGTCCAGCAGCGCCCGCACAATCGGCTCGGCGGGCTGCTCCCCGGCCAGGGCGTCCAGGTAACGCTGGACGGCAGCGGATGTGGCTTCTTCGCTCATGATCCGGTTACTTACCGAATGCCGGGCGTCGGCATCGCTCCTTGCAGTTCGCTGTCGCCCTTCCCCGCTCAAGGAGGCCAGGGGAGCAACGGAGGGCCAAGGCCTGAGGTCAGCCTGGGGGCGTCGCACGCCGCAAACTGCGCGTTCGTCATTCCCCGCAGCGGAGGAACGCATGACAGAGACAGCCGTGGCTTGCGAGTGGAGTCCTTCGGCGCAGCACTACTCCCGGCACGCAGCCGCAAGTCGTGGAGAGAAGGCCGGTAGCCGTGCCGGGACACCTGGCCCGACGCTCCACCACGGATCTGCCCTGTCGCTGGAATCGTGCCCGGCCACGGAGTTGCGGACTCTTGCAGTCACCAACGACCGGGTCGCCCGCGGCCTCCCAGGCCGTCTGCTTCTCATCGGCGATCACCAGGCCCTGATGCCCGAGCAGTTGCGCCGGGCGTTCCCCACACCCGCGCACCGAGTGCGAATCGCCGGCACCGCCCGTGCCGGACTCGAGCACGTCCGCAAGGACCCACCCGATGTTATTGTCCTGGATCTCGCCCTGCCCGACCAGTCCGGGCTAGAAGTCTACCAGGAAATTCGCCGCATGAATGCGCACCTCCCGATTATCGTGGTCGTCGGGACGAGGCGGGCCGACGCGGTGATCGAACCCATGAAGCAAGGCGCCTATGACTGCCTGTTCAAACCCCTCGACCTGCCTCTGCTGCGGCAGGTCGTTGTCGAGGCGCTGGACGTCGCCCGGCGTATGCGCCAGCCGGCCATGTCCGAAGAAACCGGGACCGACCCGGATGCGGGAAGTGCCCTCGTCGGCTCCTGCCCGGCCATGCAGGAGGTGTACAAGGCTATCGGCCGCGTTGCCGCCCAGGATGTCCCCGTACTCATCACCGGGGAGAGCGGCACCGGCAAGGAGCTGGTCGCCCGCGCCATCCATGAACACGGCCCGCGCGCCCAGAAGCCGTTCCTGGCACTCAATTGCGCCGCCATCCCCGAGAATCTGTTGGAAAGCGAGCTGTTCGGCCACGAGAAGGGCGCCTTCACTGGGGCCGACCGGCGCCGCATCGGCAAGTTCGAGCAATGCCACGGCGGGACCATTTTTCTCGACGAGATCGGCGACATGCCGCTCTTGCTCCAGGCCAAGATTCTCCGGCTGCTTCAGGACCAGGCGTTCGAGCGCGTCGGCGGTAATGAGACCGTCCGCACCGATGTGCGCGTGCTCGCGGCCACGCACCGCGACTTGAAGTCGTGGTCCACAAACGGGGCCGCCACCCACGGCGATCGGAAGGCCGGGCCGGTCGAGGGCAGGTTCCGGCCGGACCTGTACTACCGGCTGGGGGTCTTCACCATCCACCTACCGCCGTTGCGCGAGCGCGGCGATGACCTGGCGCTGCTGGTCCAGCTCTACCTGCGGCGGATCAGCCGGGAGCTGAACCGGGAAGTGCGCGAGATCGCCCCGGAGGCGCTGGAGCGGCTGCGCGGCTATTCCTGGCCGGGGAACGTGCGCGAGCTGCAGAGCGTGTTGAAGCAGGCGATTCTGCGGGCCCACGGCCCGGTCCTGCTGCCGGACTTCCTCCCCGAACTCCCGCAGGCGCCCGCCGAGCCCGCTGCACCGGCAGCACCCCCGGCGGGATGCCTCGACCCGGGGGCGTTCATCGGTCAGCGGCTCGGTCCCGACTCCCGCAACCTGTACGAGCAGACCCGCCGGGAGCTGGATCGGGTCCTGCTACTCCACGTCTTGGAGTACACCGGCGGGAACCAGCAGCGAGCCGCCCTCCTGCTAGGCATCGCCCGGCAAACCCTGCGCCTCAAGCTGAACGAGCTGGGCCTGCACGTCGCCCGCTCCGCTGGGGCCGAACAGTGAGTGAGACCCGTCATCGCGAGGTCTATTGCCGGCAGCAGCACCCGGTGCCGTTCAAGGCCCTGCCGGTAGCGTTTGCCCATCGCGCTCGAGGGTTTCCAGTGATGCAGGCGGCGCGGCGGCTTTTCCAGGTCGCCGCCACCACTCCTCGGCTGTTTCCGCTGTCCACTGACTTGCGCTTGCGCACGTGGCCAGAGCTTTGTCCAAAGTGATCGCGTTCTGGTAGCGGCGCTCCGGATCCTTTTCCAGGCAACGCAGAATGATGCGCTGCAGGTCGGCGGGTATTGTTTCCTTGAACTCAGGGATAGGATCGAGCGGTTCGTAGGCATGCGCGTGCAGCACTTGCAGCGTGGCTGCTACCATTGGGGCGGGGTGCATGGACTTGATGAAGCCGTCTCGCTTCGCCCCCCCCGCGTAGCCCCGCATGGCGCCAGATCACTAAAAGCAAGGATCATGCCTAGCGAGCGGTTACCTTGATCTGGACCTCAAGGTGCCCCAGAAGATCCTGAACCGCTCTTTTTCTCCAGATTACGCGCCAAGCATTAGTTCAATTCGATTAACAGCAGATGCCAAGAGGTTAAGAGCCGGCGGGGTGCCGCGGCAACTGGTAGCGGATTAGTCGTTGACCAGAAATGTTCCACAGATTTACGCGCCGAGCATTAGTTCGATTCGCTTCGCAGCAGATGCCAGAGCCCAAAAGCGGCGGCGGTGCCGCGGCAACTGGTAGCGGATTAGCCATTGACCAGAAATGTTCCACTTGTGCCGCCGGAGTAACATCGCCACGTGGCGATGTTACTCTGGCAATGGGCGATGTGGACTCCCACGGGTAGTCGTCGCCGTCCAGTTCTTCAGCGTCTCCCCGGGCTGCGCACGTCAGGTGGGCAATAGCGGATACCGCCCTCGTGTATCCTTGCTGGGGTTCAGTTGGAACGCGACTCTCCCATCAACCGACATTTGGTATAGCTTTTGCCTTCAGGGCAAATTACGCAACGACTTGATGCCCCGGCTGAGCCGGGGGGCCGATGCGCACTCTCCATAACAGCCGGAGGAGGTCTATCATGTTTCGACGAATCTTTGCCATTACAGGACTGCCTGCACTGACCATGCTCGTTTCAGTGCTGATATCCAGCCCCGCGGCCGCCCAGAATCAAGGGTATTCCGTTTGGGCGCACAGGAATGGCGGGGGCGGCGGGGGCGGGGGAGGCGGCTTCTTTCGCTCGCGAAGCTATGAACCGGCTTACGCTGCGCCTGTCATAGCCTATGGACGCACTTACTATAGCTCGCCAACCTACGGACCGGCCTACCAGGGCACGGACGGTTATTACACCTCGGTTTCCCCAAGCCCGGTCAGCGAACAGACCGTGGCGATCAATGTGACGCTGCCGTCGAGCGCCAAGATTTGGTTCAACGATGCGCCGACTGTTCAGACGGGGCCGTCCCGCAGCTTCGTGTCGCCGACGATAACTCCCGGCAAGAACTATGTGTATACCATTCGCGCTTCCTGGACAGAAGCAGGCCGCAAGGTAGAGCGGACGAAGGACATCGCGGTGCATGCCGGCGACCGAATCAATCTGGACTTCACCAAGGGCTCTTAACAATAGGGATGAGGGAGGAGGGATGAGGGAGGAGGGCTGAGCCCTCATCCCTCACCCTTCATCCCTCATCCCTTACTCACTGGAGCATCATCATGACCATTGAGCATGTTCATAACCTGGTGATTGGCAGCGGCGTCGCGGGCAAAATCCTCGCCTGGACGCTGGCGAAACAGGGCCAGAAAACCGTAACCATCGAACGATCGATGGTCGGCGGCTCCTGCCCGAACGTGGCCTGCCTGCCCAGCAAGAATGTCATTTATAGCGCCAAGGCCGTTTCGCTCGTCAACCCAACCACGGGCCTGGGAGTAGTGACCGGGTCGATGCGCGTCGACATGGCCGGCGTCGCCCGCCGTAAACGCCAGATGGTCGAAGGGCTGGTCGCGCTCCACCTCGGCAACTTCAAGGCCAGCGGCGCGGAGCTGGTCATGGGCGAGGCGCGCTTCACGGAACCGAAAACGGTGCAGGTGACGTTGAACGCCGGCGGCACGCGGCTGCTGTGGGGGGAGCGCGTTTTCATCAACGTTGGTACACGGGCCAGCATCCCCGACGTGCCCGGGCTCGCCATCGCCGGGCCAATGACGCACGTCGAGGCCCTGAACCTGGAACGCCTGCCCGGCCACCTCGTCATCCTCGGCGGCGGCTACGTCGGCCTGGAATTCGCCCAGGCGCTGCGGCGCTTCGGCAGCCGCGTCACGATCATCCAGCGCGGTCCGCGACTCCTCGAACGAGAAGATCCGGACGTGGCGGACGCGTTTCGGGAGTTGATGACGGATGAGGGCATCGAGGTCTTACTGCAAACCAATGTGCTCAATGTCACGGGCCGTTCGGGCACGGGCGTAGTGCTCCGGGTGCGCTCGGGGGCAGCGGAAAGAACGCTCGAAGCCTCCGATATCCTGGTCGCGACCGGCCGAACGCCCAACACCGACCGGCTGGACGTGGCCAGGGCCGGGGTTGAGCTGGATTCGCGGGGATACATTCGCGTCAACGACAAGCTCCAAACCAGCGCCCCGGACGTCTGGGCGACGGGCGAATGCGCCGGCAGTCCGCAGTTCACGCACGTCGGCGAAGACGATTGTCGCGTCGTCCTGGACAACCTGGCCGGCGGCCGCCGTACCACCCGCGGCCGCCTGATTCCGTATTGCCTCTTCACCGACCCGGAGCTGGCCCACGTCGGCATGACCGAATCTGAAGTCAGGGCCAAGGGCGTGCCCTACCTCATCGCCCGGATGCCCATGGAGTTCGTGCTGCGCACACGCACACTGTCGCAGACGCGCGGGTTCATGAAGGCGCTCGTCGGCGCCGACGAC
>DASZFN010001104.1:0-3195 GCA_035939715.1 Gemmataceae bacterium
AGGGCCGGCCCCTCGTGAAGCGGCCCGTCCTGGCGGGAGCAAGCGTCGAGACGCTTCTCGACTCCCTCAAAGCCCCCGAAGACTGGACGCGTCATTTCGCCAAGCGTGCCTTGAAAGACAACTATGCTGCTGTACCGCCGCCGCTGAAGACCTGGATCGCCAGGCTTGACCGGACCGACCCGGATTATGAACACCATCTGCTGGAAGGACTCTGGACCTATCAAACCTTTGATGTCGTCGAGCCAGACCTGCTGAACACGCTGCTGCACGCCAACGACCATCATGCCCGAGCGGCGGCAGTGCGCGTGCTCCGCTACTGGCAGGCACGGCTGCCAAATGCACTGGAATTGCTGGCGGAGCGAATCACGGACGCTGCTGCCCAGGTGCGCCTCGAAGCCATCCGTGCACTGGGTCAGGTTCATGATCCGCGTGCGGCGGAAGTGGCGATGCAGGCACTCGAGCGGCCTCTGGACAAGTGGCTCGACTACGCGCTCTGGCTGACGGCCCGGGAGCTGGAGCCGTACTGGATGCCTGCCCTGCAGGCAGGACGGCTCAACTTTGACGGCAACGTCCGCCAACTCCTCTTTGCGCTTCAGGCGGCCGGCTCCTCATCGGCCGTGGGTCCACTGGTGCGGATGGTACAGAGCGGCAAGATTTCTCGGGAGCAGGAGACGGCAGTCCTTTCACTAATCGCGGGACTGGGCGGATCGGAACCACTACGGTTGGTTTTCGAGCGGATGCTTGGCGCAGATCTCGATTCGCCGCGCCAGTCCACACTGCTGGCAGCGCTGGCGCAGGCGGCGCAACAGCGCGGCGTGCGCCCGTCGGGTGATCTGAGGGGCATTGCCAGGCTGTTGGCCGCGCATGGCGAACCAGATCAGGTCAGTGCCATAGGTCTCATTGGCTTGTGGCGCGTGGACAGCTTGCGCGCCAGGCTCGCCGAACTCGTCTCAGACACCCAGCGCAGCGAGGCAGTTCGCCGGGCAAGTCTGGAGGCGCTGGCGCACCTGGGCGGCGCGGAAAGCCGCGACATTCTTGAGCGGCTAGCTGATTCCGAGCAACCTCTGAAGTTCCGTATGCAAGCCGTCATGGCACTGGCGGCCATTGATCAGCAAGTTGCCGCCAAATGTGCCGTTAGCGTGCTGGCGGCCGCCAACTCCGGCGCGGATCCTACCGATGTTTTTCTTGCGTTCTTGCAGCGCAAGAACGGCGCGGAAACCCTTGCCCGCGCGCTGGCAGGTCACAAGCTGCCCGCGGATATCGCCAAGATCGGCGTCCGCTCGGCTCGCGCGTCAGGCAGAGATTCGCCCGCCCTGGTTCAAGCGCTCACCAAGGCAGGCGCTTTGACATCCGGTCTTCGCGTCCTCAGCCCGGCGGAAATGCAACAGATGGTGAAGGAGGTCGCCGAGCACGGCAGCGCGGCGCGCGGAGAGACAGTATTCCGACGTCCGGACCTGGCCTGTCTCAAGTGTCACGCTATTGCTGGGGCCGGCGGCCTGGTTGGGCCCGATCTCGTCAGCATTGGCGCCACGGCACAGGTTGATTACCTGATCGAGTCCATCCTGCAGCCCAATAAGGCCGTCAAAGAAAATTACCATTCACTGGTCGTCGCCACCAAGGACGGGCGGCTTTTCACCGGCATTAAAGTCCGTGAGTCGAAAGAGCAGCTTGTGCTGCGCGACGCTGAAGATCGCGAGGTCGCCATTCCTGCCCGGTCGATCGAGGACAAAGCCATCGGCGGCTCGCTCATGCCGGAAGGGCTAGCCGATCCGCTGACCCGCGCGGAGCTCGTGGACGTGGTGCGCTTCCTCTCAGAGCTCGGCAAAGTTGGAGCTTATTCCGTCAGCAAGGCCAAGTTGGTGCGCCGCTGGCAGACCCTGGAGCCGACGCCTGCTGCCTACTCCTTGATCTGGCGAACGCGCATCGCTTCCGTAACGAACCCCGATCCGGGCCTCGTGTGGAACCCCGTTTACAGTCAAGTGTCCGGTATCCTGCCCCTGGATGGCATTCCCCGCTTGACCTTCAATCGGCCGGAGAGCAAAGGGTCCGACATGCTCGGTTTTGTGCGCTGCCATGTTGACGTGTCGCACGGCGGCAAGGTGCGCATGCTCCTGAATTCCGCAGCCGGCCTCACCCTCTGGTTGGATGGAACGCCGCTTGAGCACAAGGCTGAAACCGTGCTCGAACTCAAGCCGGGCGTGCACACGCTCACCCTCGCGATTGATCTGCAGCATCGGCACGAAGGGTTGCGCTGCGAGTTTGCCGATGCGCTTGGCTCAGCGGCTCGTTTTCAGATTGTCTCGGGCAAGTAACCCATAGAATGACAGGGTAGGGCGGTTAACGGAACCTAGCCCGATCTAGTGAACCGCAATGAGGCCCTCGTCATGAACACCAAGATCTTCAGTTTGAGCGTGCCGGCGATTCTTTGCCTGGCGTTCTCGGCGACCGCTGCGGAAGTCCGCGGCATCGTCGTCAAGGCGGATGCCAAGAATCATCAGCTGGTTATCGAAGGCCGCGGTCGCGGCCTGCGCGGCACCGAATTGACTTTCCAGCTTAACAAGGACACGGTCATTCAAAACGGCACGGAACCGGCCCAGTTGAGTGATCTGTCGCCGGGAAAGCGCGTGCGCGTTTTCTATGAAAGGCAGGACGGACAGCGCCTGGCCCTGCGCGTCACGATGCCAGGCGGCGCGCTTGCAGAGGCCCTCAAACAGGCGCCTCCTGCGGAGCCTGCCAAGCCAGGACTCAATGACGCGAACACCGTCTCCGGCACACTACGGCGACTCGCCCTTACGGATCGCGAAATCGTCGTGGTTCGCGCGGATCCCGCGGGCGGGCCGGACATCGAGACAACCATTTTCGTTCCTGAATCAGCCAAGATCGACAAGGACGGCAAGGCGATTCGGCTCGAGGAATTGAAAGAAGGTCTGCAGGTCTCGGTGAAGGTTGAAAAAGATCACAAGGAAATCGTCGCCAAATCGATCCAGGTGGGAGCGTTAGTCGCGAGCCCAAAAAGCGAAGCCCCTGCAAACCGCGGGGACGCGGTCAAGAAGGCTCGTCTGGTCTTGAAAATCATCGACGCTTTCCTGGGGAGCATGGATCGTCCTTAGGGCTGGCAAATGTTTAGCCGCGACCCGCTAGGGGAGCGCGACGGTGTTGTCGTCCGCGCTCCCCTAGCGGGTCGCGGCTAAACGA
>DASZFN010001105.1:0-1948 GCA_035939715.1 Gemmataceae bacterium
GAGCAGGACGTCGCGGAACCGGCTGGAGGCGATCTCTTGCGCGACTTCGTCCACGGGATCGTGGAGCGGATCCAGGCCGAATTCCCTCAAGGCCTCCGTCCAACGGCGGGAGTACTGCTGTAACGGCTCCGACCAACCTTGCCCGGTGGACTCTTCGGCGAATTTGTGGCTGATGGCACTGATGTCCTGGATCAGGCGTGTGTGGCGCGTCAGCTCTTCGACTTCTCGACGGGCGGCGGCGAGGTCACGGGCGATTTCTTCGGGCGCCCCTCCACTCGCAATTTCGTCGCCGCGGCGCAGGGCGGCCACAGCCGCGTCGGTCGCGTGCTGCATGCGGTCGGGGAAATCGGCAAGGTTCCAGGCTTCCTCGGCCCGCTCACGCGCTTCGCGCAGCGCTTCGGACACGCCGGCCGTCACGCGGGAGTCGCGCGCGGCGCGCTCGGCCGCCGCGGTTGCTTCGACGTGCTCCTGCCACCAGAGTCCGAAGCCGACCAGGCCGAACAGGACCAGGACGGTCGCCGCCAGCGCGAACTGGACATGGCGCCGCTTGCGCTGCTCGGCGGCGCGGGCCTCGGCAGCCGCGCGCTCCCGCTCGGCCTGACGCGCGCGTTCCTCGACGCCGGCCAGGTAGCCGGCGACCGTCGCCGCCACCGCCCCGGCGTCCCGCGGCCTGCGTTCCCGCTCGGCCGACAGGCACGCCCGGCACAGTTCCACCAGTTTGGCGTCCGCCCCGCATTGATCGAGCCGGGCATGAGCGTCCGCGAGCGTTCCCCGAATCGCCATGAGCCGGACGTCCTCACTCGACTTCCCGGTAT
This sequence comes from Gemmataceae bacterium, assembly GCA_035939715.1. Taxonomy (GTDB): domain Bacteria; phylum Planctomycetota; class Planctomycetia; order Gemmatales; family Gemmataceae; genus DASZFN01. Next base: position 816 of record DASZFN010001105.1, read on the forward strand.
ACGGAGGCTCTCCGGTGAGAATGACGCACAGGATGGCGCCCAGCCCGAAGACGTCGACGCGCTCGTCAAGCCGGTCGAGCTCGCCCCCCGCCTGCTCGGGGGCCATGAAGGCCGGGGTGCCGAGCACGCTCCCGGCGAGCGTGGCGGAATCGGGTTCGCGCCCCGAAACGATAACGGTGCCGGCAGTTGTCTCGGTGTCGGCGGCGGCCTCGTGCGGGGCCGTGCCACCGGGAGGAATGACCTTCGCCAGGCCCCAGTCCATCACCTGCACCTCGCCGAACGCCCCCACCATCACGTTGGCGGGTTTCAGGTCGCGGTGCACTACGTCCTTGCTGTGGGCATAGCCGACTGCCTGGCAAATCTGCTCGAACATTGCCAGGAAACGGCCGCGGTCGCTGGCCGGTTCCGGCCGTTCCTTCAACAATTGAGCCAGAGTCCTGCCTTTGATGAGCTTCATCGCCAGGTAGGGCCGCCCATCAGTCAGCCGGCCGACTTCGAACACCGGCGGAATGCCCGGGTGCTGGAGCTGAGCCGTAATGCGGGCCTCGTCCATAAAGCGCTGGCCGACCAGGGAATTTCCCTGGTAACGCTCGTGAAGGACCTTGACGGCGACATCCCGGCCAAGAGACTCGTCGCACGCACAATAAACGACCCCCATGCCGCCGCGCGCCAGCTCCTGGCCGAGCTGAAAGCGGCCGGCGCTGAGGGGCGGGCTCGCCGCGCCCGCCAGGTCGACCGCGGGGGATTGGAGAAACGTTCCCAATTGCGGATACACCTCGAGCATGTGCTCCACATGCTGTTTCAGCGACGCGTCGCCGGCGCAGACTTTCTCCAGATACGCCTCGCGCTCGGCCACGTCAGCGAGCTCGACAGCCGCATCAAATATCTCGCGCTCATTCACGACAGCACCTCGGCGGATGAACCCCGCGTTATTTACACTCGGCACGGCCGGAAACAGGCGTTCCATGCAATCGTCCGGCCTGAAAGGCCAAAATAAGACAGCCCAGGGCAACGCCCTCGTTGTATAGCGCAAGTCATCCACTCTCCTTGGCACCCGGGCCGAACAATTTCCAGCAGAGGCTGAAGTCGTGCATGCGTTGCAATCCGAGCCAGACGGTTTGCGGCCCCGGTGG
>DASZFN010001106.1:0-10983 GCA_035939715.1 Gemmataceae bacterium
AAACAGGAAAGTAGCACGAAGGAGGAGCGATCATGCATGGCCACGTCACCTTCACGGTAATGGAAGGCAAATTGGCAGGTAAGGAGTATGTTTTCAAGCGCAGCAGGAATTGCCTGATCGGCCGCGCCCACGATTGCGAAATCCGGCTGCCAGACGAGCTGGACTACCTGACGGTCTCCCGGCATCACTGTTTGCTGGAGTTGGATCCGCCGGCCGTTCGCGTCCGTGACCTGGGGAGCAGGAACGGCACGTTTGTGAACGGTTTGCGGATCGGTGAGAAGTCTGAATCGGAGGATTTCGCGCCCTTCGCCTCGCTGGAACTGCATCATGGCGACGTCCTGCAGGTCGGCGACACGGAACTGTCGGTGACCGTCTACGAGCCGCCGGCCGAAGCGGCGGTGAGAGTGCTGCCCACAAAGCTTGGCAGCAGCCTGGAGTTCGCGGAACCGTGCTTAAACTAGAATATCCGTGCGCTCTTGCAGCGAGCGGCCTGGCAGGTTGAAAACCTGCCCTACGCCCGGATAAGGAGAGTTTTTGGTGTCCGAGGTTCAGCCGCTTTATGTGCCCGCGCCCTATCAGGATTCAGCCGCCCAGGGTCGTTTGATCCTTCGCGATGGGACGACTGCCACGATCCGCCCTGCTCAATGCGAGGACAGGCAAGTACTGGGCGCCTTCTTCGCACGTCTCTCTCCGGAGTCGAGACGGCGGCGCTTTTTCTCGCTGGCCGTGCCTTCGGCTCAGTTGCTGGACACGCTCTGTGACTCGTCCAATCCCAAAGCCGCCCTCACGCTGATCGCGACGCGGCTACAGGAAGGCGCGCCGCGCATCGTCGCCGCCGGGTCTTATCAAGCCATCAAGGACAAAACTGCGGAGATCGCCTTTGCCGTTGACGATGCCTTTCAAGGCAAGGGGCTGGGCACGCTGCTGCTCGAGCGCCTGGCGGTGCTGGCGGCTCGCCACGGACTGGTCCATTTCTGGGCGGTCACCCATGCGGATAACCAGGCCATGCTGCGGGTGTTTCATGATTCGGGCTTTCGGCTCGAAGAGAAACACCACGGCGGCTACACGGAGATCGATCTTTCCGTGGTACCCAACGCGGCCAGCGTCAGCCGTTCGGAGATGCGCGACCGCGTGGCCACGGCGGCATCGTTGCGGGCGTTCTTCCGGCCCCAGGCGGTGGCCGTGATTGGGGCTTCGCGCGATCCGGCCAGCATCGGCCAGCGCATTCTCCTGGCGCTGCTCGGCAACCAATTTCAGGGGGCTGTGTTTCCGGTCAATCCAAAGGCCGGAGTAATCGGCGGGCTGCGCGCGTATGCTTCGGCGCGCGAGCTGCCGGAGGCGGTCGAGCTGGCCATCATCGCCGTGCCGCGCGATGCCCTGCTCGGCGTCGTAGACGACTGCGCCGCGCGCGGCGTGAAGGCGCTGGTCGTCATCACGGCCGGGTTTGCGGAGGTGCAGGGCGAAGGGGTCGAATTACAAAGGAAGCTCGTGGACAAGGTGCGCGGCTACGGGATGCGGATGATCGGCCCCAATTGCATGGGCCTGCTCAATGCCGATCCCCAGGTCCGCCTCAATGCCAGCTTTTCACCGATCTTTCCCCTGTCCGGGCGGGTAGCCATGTCGTCGCAGAGCGGCGCCCTGGGCCTGGCGATTCTGGCCGCTGCCCGACGATTCCAGCTCGGCATGTCAACCTTTGTCAGTGTCGGCAACAAGGGAGACGTGTCCGGGAACGATTTGCTGCAGTACTGGGAAGACGACGAGAGCACCGATGTCATCCTTCTGTATCTGGAATCCTTTGGCAATCCGCGGCGGTTTGCCCGGATCGCCCGCCGTGTCAGCCGGGGCAAACCGATCGTGGTGATGAAGGCCGGAAGGACCGGGGCCGGCAAGCGGGCCGCCGGCTCGCATACGGCGGCCCTGGCGGCCAGCGACGTGGCCGTGGATGCACTCTTCCAGCAGACCGGCGTCATCCGCGCGGAGACGCTGGAAGAGATGTTCGATCTCGGCGCCGCCCTGGGCAGTCAGCCGTTGCCGCCCGGCAAGCGCGTCGGCATTGTGACCAATGCCGGCGGTCCGGGCATTCTCTGCGCGGACGCCTGTGAAGCCGGGGATCTGCTGGTGCCGGAACTTTCCACGGCAACCAGGACGCGCTTGGCCGGCTTTCTGCCGGCTGCGGCCGGGCTCGTCAATCCCGTCGATATGATCGCGTCGGCGCCGCCCGAGCATTACCGCCGCGTCGTGCAGACCGTGCTGGCTTGCGAAGACATCGACGCGCTTATCGTCATCTACATCCCGGTCGGCCTGGCCGAGACTGCTGCCGTTAAGGAGGCGGTGCTCCAGGGAGTCTCTGAGGCACGCGCGGCGGGCGGAGCGGGTAAGCCGGTGCTGGCCTGTCTCATGGATGAGGAAGGCGGCCGCACGCAATTGCTGGGAGGACAGGAACACATCCCGAGTTATCTCTTCCCCGAGGCGGCGGCGCGGGTGTTGAGCAAGGCCGCCGCTTATGCGGCGTGGCGGGCGCAGCCTGTTGGCGTGATCCCGGATCATGGTGACATGGATTTCCAGGCGGCCCGGATGATTTGCCAGGAGGCCCTGCAGCAGCGCGGTCCCGGGTGGTTGTCCGTGGAGGAAACCCGCAAGCTTCTTCTGGCTCTTCATTTACCGGTGGCCACCGGAGCGCTTGCCCGAACTGCGGACGAGGCAGCTAAGCTCGCCCGCGATTATGGCTCTCCCGTGGCGGTGAAATTGGCCTCGCATCAGCTCGTGCACAAGACCGAAGTCGGAGGCGTTTACCTCAATTTGAAGGATGCGGCGGCCGTCCGCCGCGCCTACCAGGAGATTCACGATCGGCTCGCCAAAGAAAACCAGCTCAATGCCATGGAAGGGGTCCTGGTGCAGCCGATGATATCCGGAGGCGTGGAAGTGATGGTGGGCGTAACCGAGGACGCCCAATTTGGTCCTTTGATCGCCTTCGGCCTGGGCGGCATTCACGTTGAGATACTGGGCGATGTTCGCTTCCGCGTTACGCCGCTCACGGATCGTGATGCCAGGGAGATGGTGCAATCGATCCGCGGCTACCGGCTGCTCAAAGGCTATCGCGGGCATCCGCCGGCCGATGTTGAGGCGCTTCAAGAAGTGCTCCTCCGCGTCTCGCGACTGGTCGAGGAGATTCCGGAAGTCAGCGACCTGGACCTGAATCCCATTTTCGCGCTGCCGCCTGGTGAAGGCTGTCGCATTGTGGACGCCCGCATCCGAGTCAAACAAAGATAGGACCGCTCCGTGTCTGCCAATAGTCCCCTCCATCTCCGCCCGCCGAAATGGCTGCCAAGGCCGAACAGATCGGCGTCAAGAAGGCCGCCATGGACTTTCTGGGCATGTTTGTCCTGGCTGTGCTGGCAGGCGCGTTCATTGCCCTGGGGAGCCGTTTTCGCCACGACGGTTTTGGCCGGGAGTGGATCGCTGCCCTACGGCGTAGCGACTTGGCCGACTGCGAGCCGAAAAGGTCCCGTGCAACATTCCATTTCCGCGCGCCACTGTGCGGAGACGCACATTGATTTCATATTGCCAGGCTTCCGACCAGAAATGCGCATGAGCACAATTTCGCATTGTCGGTCCGGTCATGGCCGTATTCCTCGGAATTATCATCATGTGCGCGGACAATAAACCAAATCGTCGCGCCACAAACGATGTTGTCCAGTCGCCAGCAGGGGCTGGCACGGCCTTTGCAAAAGGGGAAGCAGGTTAGTTGCCGCACCGGCGTTCGAGGAGGTGAATTATGACAGCGACAGTGAAACCGCTTTTGTCCTTGACCGCGGCTGACCTCATGAGCACGGACGTAACCCCTGTTGGCCCGAATTACAGGAGTAAGGAAATATGTATCGTTCAATCCTCGTCCCACTGGATGGTTCCAGCTTTGGAGAACATGCACTCCCTCTGGCTCTGCGATTGGCGCAACAGTCGGGCGCCGCGCTCCAGATCGTTCACGTCCATGGGAGCTCCGCGCCGCTCTATGCGGCGGGCGACCCGGCCTACAGCGCTGAAGTGGACGCTGCCATGCGCAAAAGCGAGCAGGCCTATCTCGACCGCATCGCGGAGCGCCTGGCGAATATGTCCAGAACGCCCGTGCAGGCTGCATTGCTGGAAGGGCCGATCGGGGAAGCGCTGGAAGAGTGCGTGCGGAAAACGAACGTGAGTCTCGTCGTCCTGACGACACATGGCCACGGCCTGCTTGCTCGTGCCTGGCTTGGCAGTGTGGCTGACGAACTGGTGCGGCGACTGCCCGTGCCGGTCCTGACGATCCGGCCCAATGATGCCAAAGTGGACCTGGTCAAGGAAGCAGGCCTGCGCCGAATCTGCATTGCTCTTGACGGCTCAGAGCATTCCGAACGCATCGTCGGACCCACGCTAGAGCTGGGATGCTTGCTGGGAGCAGAGTACGCGCTGGTCCAGGTCATCAAACCGGCCGTGCTGGACCAGCATGATGCCGCGGCAACGAATCAAGGACTTGACCCGTGGTTAATGCAGCAATTGCAAGAGGGCCATGAAGGAGAGCAGGCGCGGGCCAAGGCCTATCTGGAGCGAGTCGCCGAGTCGCTGCGGGCGCGGTCGCTGAAGGTGGAGACGCGCGTGCTCTCCCATGACCAGCCGGCCGTGGCCATTCTGGAGGAGGCGAAAGCGCGGCGGGCTGACCTGCTTGCCCTGGCCACACACGGCCGCAGCGGCTTGCCGCGGCTGTTCCTGGGCAGCGCCGCGGACAAGGTGGTCCGCGGCGCTTCTATTCCTGTATTGCTGGTTCGTCCGCCAACCCCTTAACCGAGGAGAACTTTCATGGGGACCAAAATGAAACCACTGGCTTCCGCACGCATGAGCCTCGCAGTGGAGACCGCCGCGGAAACCATGCAGCCGAACCCGATTTCCCTGCGTGCGGACGCCACGATCCAGGAAGCCATCGCGCTCCTGAGCGACAAGGGCTTCAGCGCCGCCCCGGTAATCAACAAGGCCGGACATCCCGTCGGCGTGGTCAGCCGCTCCGATATTCTGGTTCACGACCGGGAGAAGGCGGAATATGCCGTGCCCGCCCCGAATTTCTATGAGGAAGAGGAGATTCGGGCTCGAACTGGCGCGTTCAACGGGGAAGGGTTCCAGATTGTAGACGTGGACCGCACGCTGGTGAGCGAGATCATGACTCCCGTCGTTTTCTCCGTCGTGCCCGAGACACCCGTACGCAAGGTGGTGGAGCAGATGCTTTCCCTGAGAGTACACCGCCTGTTCGTCGTGGATGCTGACGGTGTCCTGGTTGGCGTCATTAGTGGCACGGACGTGCTGCGGCATCTCCGTTAAGGAGCACAAAGATGAACCGGAAAGCGAAGATCCTTCTTGCCGGGCTGGCGTTGCTTCTTGCCGTGCCTGCCTCCAGTGGCCAAGATAAGGAGCCGACCAAGGTCGGCAAGCTCATGCGCAAGAAGCTCGACAGCGCGCAAAAGCTACTCGAGGGGCTGGCCCTGGAGGACTACGACAAGATCACCAAGCATGCCGACGAATTAATGGACATCAGCAAGGCGGTGGAATGGCACGTTCACAAGACTCCACAGTATGAAGTGCGCAGCAACGAATTCCGACGCGCGCTGGACGGCTTGCTCGAAAAATCCAAGGACAAGAACCTGGACGGCGTATCGCTCAGCTATGTGGAAATGACCCTGAGCTGCGTAAAATGCCACAAGTATGTCCGCAAGATCGGCATGGGGCGTTTGGATAGCCCGTCAAGAACCGAAGATGCGCTTTCCGGTCTTTCATCGAACGAACGTGAGCCCTGAGGTTGGTTCCTGGCCGTGTACTTAACGCTCAATGTAAGACGTGTCATCATGACCTTTTCAGCCCCAATTTGAGGCGGCAACCATCCGTGTCAACAGTACAGCGGCGGCGAGGATTTTTGAGCCTCATCACCAGATGCCTGATGAGCGTGCTCGGCCTGAGCCTGGCAGTGCCGGCGCTAGCCTACTTCTGCGGTCCGCTGTGGAGAAAGCCCGGCGAGGAAGCTGTCGGAGGATCCCTTCGCGATGTGGGAGCGATCAAAGACCTCCCAGTCGGCGAGTGGCGCTTGCTGAGCCTGGAAACCGTAACCGCCAACGGCTGGGAAAAGAGCGGCGCTCGCCGTCACTCAATCTGGGTGCGTCGCGAGGCAGCCGGAGACCAGGCCATCTCTGTCTTCTCACCCATCTGCCCGCACCTTGGTTGCCCGATCAACTGGAATGAGGAGCAGGCGCATTTCCTCTGCCCTTGCCATGGCGGAATCTTTAACGGCCAGGGGCAGCTTCTGAGCGGCCCGCCGCCCCGTGGCATGGATGCGCTGGAGTTTGAGGTGCGCGCGGGCCGCCTGTTTGTTCGCTGGCAGGATTTCAAGGTCGGCGTGCGCGAGCGCGTTCCGGTCAAAGTGTAATCTCATCAGGGGAAATGCCGTGAGCGTGGAACCAACGCCAAAAAACCGGACAGGGTTCTGGGAAGCGCGCACTGGCTGGAGCCGCCTCAAGGAGCAACTGCTTCTGGAGCCCATGCCCGGCGGTGCGCGCTGGGCGGCGGCCTTCGGCAGCCTGCTCCTGTTTGCGTTTGCGGTTCAGGTTGTCACCGGCATCTTGCTGTCGATGAGCTACGCCCCTGCCGAGAAGACTGCCTACGCCAGCGTCAAATATATCCAGGAGGAGGCTCCGCTCGGATCGTTCATTCGCAGCGTGCACCACTGGGGTTCCAGTGCCATGGTAATCCTTCTCCTCGTCCACCTGGTGCAGGTCTTCGTATGGGGCGCGTACAAGCGGCCGCGCGAGTTCACCTGGATGACGGGCGTTCTGCTGCTTGGCTGCACGCTGGGAATGGCTTTCACCGGCTACTTGCTTCCCTGGGATCAAAAAGCGTACTGGGCCACCAAGGTGGGGCTTGGCATTCTTGGCACCGTGCCCGGACTTGGAGATATGCTGCGTGCGCTGCTGCAGGGGGGGCCGGAGATCGGCAATCTGACGCTGACGCGGTTCTTTACTATCCACGGCTTTCTGTTGCCGGGGCTTATTATTTTTCTGCTCGTGGTCCATCTTTATCTATTTCGACAGCACGGCGTCACCCCGGCGTGGTGGCAATCCGCTGAACAACTCAAGGCTACTGAAGAGCCCTTCTGGCCGCGCCAGGCTTTCAAAGACGGCGTGTTGGCCCTCCTGTTCATCGCGGCACTGGGAATCTGGTGTTTCTACCATCCCGCGCCGCTGGAAGAGCAAGCCAACTCCGCGAAACCGTATGAGGCCCGGCCGGAATGGTACTTCATGTTTCTGTTCCAGATTCTGAAGTACTTTGAGGGTCCGTACGAGATTATCGGAACCTTCGTGTTGCCGTTGGTGTTTTTCCTGATCTTGTTCTTTTGGCCGTTCCTGGACCGCAGTCCACGCCGCGATCCCCTGCGCCGGCCGATCGCCATGGCGCTTCTGATCGGAGCAACGGTGGGGCTGGTCGGCTTGACCATCCATGCGAACGTGACAGATGTACGCATGCACGAACCAATCCTGGCCGTGGCGAAGGAGCCGGAAACCAGGGAACCAGCAGGTCCGATTCAACTGCTTGAGGTCGCCAACCTCTATAGCAACCACTGCGCTGCGTGCCACGGCGTGGACGGCAGCGGCAAACTGATTCGTGCAGGGATGCCGACCATTCCCGATTTTACCAGCCTGGCCTGGCAGATGTCGCAAACCGATCTGGAAATCGCCCATCGCATTCAGGATGGCAACGAGCCGCTCATGCCGGCTTTCCGGGACAAGCTCAGTCAGGCGCAAAATCTGGGCCTGACGATTTATGTCCGTGCTTTTGCCATCGAGCCGGGCCTGCACGCTAAAACGAGCGTGGCAACCGCTCCAAAGCAAGAGACTGCGGCCAAGGAAGTGGCACCGCCCAGGGTAAACATCCCGCTCGCGGAGAAGCCGATATCCGCGCCTCTGGCTCCATCACAGATGCAGGCGGTCCAGCTCTACCGCGCATATTGCATGGCATGCCACGACGCGGATGGCAAAGGTGGCACGGTTCGCCAGGCTATGCCGGATATTCCCGACTTCACCGATACGAAATGGCAAGCAGGGCGATCCAACAACGATCTCACCCATTCGGTCCTGGAAGGCAAGGGGGAATTCATGCTGCCCACGAAGAGCAAACTAGCCACGACGGATGCCGCGGCTCTGGTGGACTACGTGCGCCGTTTCCGCGCGGGCAAACAAGTGGTCAAGATCGAACCAAAGGACCAGTTAATTGCGCCCGGACTTCAGCAGCCGATCATCCTGCCAACGCCGGCTCGTCTTCCCAAGCCGCCCGCGCTATTGCCTCCCTCCACGGATGATTCCGCGACACGGACCCGCGCAGCCACCATCAATTACCGGCAATACTGCCTGAGTTGTCATGGCACGGATGGCAGAGGAGCAGAAATCAGGTCCGGTATGCCGGCAATCCCTGATTTCAAATCGGCTGCCTGGCAGGAATCGCGCACTAATGCACAGTTGGCGGCGAGCATCCTTGAAGGCAAAGGCGCCTTGATGCCCGCTTTCCGCGGCCGCGTCAATGCAGCGCAGGCGCAGGATCTGGCTGCCTATATCCGTGCTTTTGGTCCGCCGAATGTACCCGCGGTGCAGCCGGGAGCGAGCGATTTCGAGAGGCGTTTTCGTCAGTTGCAGGAGGAGTGGGGGACTTTGCATAAGCAACTTCAAGAGGTGAAGTCTGGGATGGAAAGACCGTGAAAACTGCGTGGCGCTTGTGGGTAAGATGCCTGTAACGACCGCGCTGCTCGCCGTTCTTCGCTATTTACGGGGAGTCAAGACAGCGGCCAGCGGGATTGCTTGAGGCGCGAGGCGGTGGTTCGCATGACCCCAGACACCCTCCCGACGGTGACAGCGCAATCCGTTGTTAGTCAGGTGGGCCGCTACTCGGCCCCAGTCGCGACGATTACGACCGTTGACCCCGCCGCAAATTTCGGCCGTTGTCGATTGGGGCAACGGACAGACATCGCCCGGTACCCTCGTGAATGACGGCCAAGCTGGTTATAATATCATTGCGTCCACCACCTTTACGCAACCCGGCAGCTATCCTGTAACTGTCACGGTCAACGACCCCCAGGGAGGCACCAGCGTTATCCGCGCGATAGCCACGGTAAACCCGAGCCAGGTGGGGAATTTCTTGACTGGCATTTATCAGGATCTGCTCGGCAGGCAGCCAGACAGTGGCGGCATGGCGGGCTGGCTGACCAAGCTTAGCCAGGGCGCTAGCCGAACTGAAGTTGTTCTGGATATCGAGAAGGGTCCCGAATTCGAGCGAAGGGGCATCGACAACCTCTTCTTGACCTACCTGGGCCGGCACGCGGACCCGGTAGGCATGGCTTTTGACCTAACGCAACTGCAACAGGGTGCCACGATCGAACATATTCAGGCACAGATTCTCGGTTCGCCGGAATACTTGCAGCACTCCGGCGGCACAATCACTGCCTTCCTATCCGCCCTCTATCAAAACGTGCTGGGCCGGGCCATTGATCCTACCGGGGCGCAAGGATGGAATACTGCACTCGCTGGCGGCGCAACACCGGCTGGAGTTGCGCTTCAGATCCTCGACAGCCAGGAGGTGGAGGCAGCGCTGGTCACCAGTCTCTATGGTCAGTTTCTCGGCCGTAAGCCGGAACAACCTGGTTTGGCACAATGGGTGGCTATGCTCAAGTCCGGGACGCCCGATCAGACTGTCTTGGCGGACATTGCCGGCTCGGATGAATTCTTTGCCAGGTTCTGAGTCGAATCAATGTGCTGGTTCTCCTCGTGCCGGAGAGTTGTCCGGCACGGGAATTTTATTGCAAACACGGTGCTCTGCCTGGCTCCGGCACGACCGGCCAACTGCCCGAACCGCGCCTCTTGAGGAAGGATCGAAGCTTAATTCTACGGTTCCGTCTATAACACGCGCTCGAGTAGCGCCAGGTACTGTACCGTCTAACCCTCGTGACCGCGGCCAGTTGCAGTCGCGCAAGCTACCCCATAACCCGCATCCTCCATCAACCGCCCTGACCTTCGCCTTTTCCCTATGCAACGTGAACACCGTGCGGAAAACTGGCTTGATGGGCAAACTGCCTACCGCTCAGCTGGGCTAGCTTGTCTACGAAGCACATCTTGACCCTCCTTTCGAAGCTCATGTATAAGCGCGGCTTTGTCAATGCAGGCGTGTCCGTGCCGGCGGAGGTGAGAAATATATGTCTTCCAAAAGCCCCGTCCATCAAATCTTCAAAGCCTTTGCGGCATACTCGATAGCGGCGACAGTTTGCTGCGCCATTGTGAGCCACCTGTTGCTAGGGAAGCCGGACCTGCGGCACCCTCTCAATTACTTCGGGGACGCCTTGCTGTGCGAGGCCTGGGTAAAGGGGTTGCTGGATAACGGCTGGTACCTCCATAACACGTTTGCCGGACTGCCGGCAATCTGGCATATGGAGGATTTTCCGATGTCGGAAAGCCTGCACTTCTTCATCATGAAGGCCATTGGCCTCTTTACCCACGACCACGTGAAAGTCTTCAACCTCTACTACCTTCTCACTTTCCCGTTAGTTACCGTCATATCCCTGTTTGTGCTACGGCATTTCAAGTTGTCATACCCGGCCGCGATGCTGACAAGTATCCTCTTTGCACTCGTTCCTTTCCACTTTTTGCGGAACCAGGCCCATCTTTTTCTGAGTGCTTATTATTTGATTCCGCTCGTGGTCATGGTTGCCTGCTGGGTCTACTCGTCCCAGCCGTTGCTCTTTGTCAACCGATGTGAAGCGGGTACCATTAGGCTTGGGCGGTTCAGCCTGACCACCGTGGCTAGCTTGGTAATCTGTCTGCTCACTGCCTCGGCGGGAATTTACTATGCTTTCTTCGCCTGTTTTTTTTTCCTGGTCGCGGGCATCTCAGGCAGCCTGACTCGGAAAGCCTGGTATCCGCTGTGCGCGGCCGGTGT
>DASZFN010001107.1:0-4980 GCA_035939715.1 Gemmataceae bacterium
TACCTGCGAGATCAAAGGAGGCGTCGTAGTAATCGTTCCAGAGAAAGAAGACAAACGCTGACTCCGGCTCAAGCATTTCAAAGCTGAATAAAGGAGACTTCCATGCACCGATCCATGCCACGGCGGAGATGGCTGGCCGCAATGCTTGCCGTGCTTGGTTTCACCTTCTTGGTGAACCGGGGGAGCGCGCAAAACGCTCATCTCGAACAAAGGCTTGATAAGCCAGTTACCCTGGATAAGGGAATCGACCGGAAAACGCCGCTCAAGGACGCTCTGGAATTTCTGAGCGATCGTTATGACATTGCCATCCGGATTGACAGTGCTGCCTTCAAAGAACGCTTAAAGCTTGATGACGTCGGCAACGCGCCGGTGCATCTGCCGCGCATTTCGGGGGTGCGCCTGGGATTGGTGCTGACTCTGCTGGCCAAGCAAGTAAACGGGAGTTACGACATCAAGCGCGATTACATTGAAATCATGCCTTTTCAGAAAGGCGTGACTCCAAAAAAGTCTTCCGAGACATGGCAGAAAGCAAGCAAGAGGGTGGCCGAACTTCTGGACAAGCCGATAGACGTCGAAGGCATCGGCCTCAAGACACCGCTCAAGGATGCTTTGGAGTTTCTTGCGGACAGGTATGACGTCGCCATAGTTCTGGACTACTCCGCATTCAAACAGGGGAAGAAGGAGGTCATGATCGAAGACGTGCCGGTGACTCAGCCGGTGCAAAAGCGGGTCAAGCTTGGCGAAGTACTCAAAATGCTCCTCAAGCAGGTCGGCGCCTCTTACGAAATAATTGATGGGGCCATCATCGTCGCGCCGCCGAAGAAGAAAGACAGCGTTTGAAATTCGCGGCGCCGTTCCCTACTGGGTCTTGCGCGCGTAATCCGCAACGGGAGCCGGCCTACATATGCCGCCCCATGCCCGGCAGAAACCTGCCGCCGTCAATGTCACCGAAGCCGCAAGCCAAACATAGAATCCAACGAAAAGGCGCGATCTTTCAGGAAAGTGATAAATGAACAAAAGTGCCAGGGGACACGCAAGCGCCGAAATACCCATGAAGGCCGAAATGAAGCCGCTCGCCCTGGAACGTGCTCGGTAGCCTATCAGAAGTGTGCCGCCTCCCAGTATAAGGAGAGGGTTGGACAGATAGGCCACAAAACCGAGCCACCGTTCCCTTTCTATGGGAGCCCCCTGCCATGCATCTGTCGCAAAGCATTCGTAGAACCAGAAGATATCCGCCGGAAGGTTCCAACCGGTTATATACCAGTAGTCCTCATCGAGGCTGGAACCGGCAACTAGTTCGCAAACCGGCAAAAAGTGGGCGGCAACGATAAGGCTGATGACGCAAGCCACCAGCAGCTTATCGCGTAAACCTAGGGATCCAAGAAGCTTTGAGATGCGCACGTCGCACCTTCATAAATGACCGCCCCCGCCATCCTGGTGAGCGGTGAAGCACAAGGCCGAATTGTAGGTCAGAATCAGAATTCTGACTTACTGGGCCTTCCGCGCGAATTTCTTCCCGTGTCCAGAAGAATCATCCCTCATTCTCAGTGATAAACCGGGACCGCTTTTCGTAGGCCTGGCGCACGATTTCTTCCAGGTAGGGATCGTCTTTCCAGGCGCCGGCAAGTTCCATCAGTCTTTCCTTGTCGCCGGGCACATAGCTGAGCCAGGTCTGCAAGGCGGCCTTGAAGAAACGCCATTCGTCGCCGAGGCACCGTCCGGGGAGCGCTCCCTGCTGGGCCATTTGCAGGACTCGATTCTCATCAACGCGCAAATACGCCGCTGCCTCAGAAAGTGTGAGCACTTCTAGATCGGACGGTGTGCGTGGCTTCATTTTTCCCGCTGTCTCGCGCCTTGTGCCTGGCATTTGGCGTGTCCTCCAGCGACGGGGATTAGTCTCCCTCGAAGATCGACAACAAGGCAATGTTTGGTACCGGTGGGACCGAGCCTTGATTTCGATTTACTGGGCTTTGCGGGCATATTTCTTGCGGTCGGCTTCCTTTAGGAGCATTTTCCGGAGCCGAATTGCCGCCGGGGTCACTTCGACCAGCTCATCCTCTTCGATGTACTCCAGCGCCAGCTCCAGTGTCATTTGCCGCGGTGGTTTGAGGATAATGGTCTTTTCCGAAGTGGCCGAGCGCACGTTGGTCAGCTTCTTCTCGCGGCACACGTTAACCGGCAAATCATTGTCGCGGCAATGCTCGCCTACCACTTGCCCTTCATAGACCTGTTCTCCCGCACCGACGAAGAGCGCGCCGCGTTCCTGGAGGTTTTCCAGGGCGTGCGCCGTGGTACGGCCCATTTCGGTCGAGATCATGACGCCATTGACCCGGCCCGGAATGTTGCCGCGAACCGGCTGATAGTCATAGAAGTTGTGGTGCATGATGGCCTGGCCGCTGGTGGCGTTCATGAGCCGGGTGCGCAGGCCGATCAGGCCGCGCGCGGGAATCGTGAACTCCACGTGCGTGGTCTCGCCACGGCTGTCCATCTTGAGGCACTCGCCCCGGCGATTGCCCACGGCTTCCATGACCGCGCCGACCGACGCCGGCGGCGCCTCGATCACCAGGTACTCGACCGGCTCCAGGGTTTTGCCGTTTACCTGCTTGGTGATGACGCGCGGCTTGCCCACCGATAACTCAAAGCCCTCGCGGCGCATGTTCTCCAGCAGGATCGACAGGTGCAACAGTCCGCGCCCGGAAACGAAGAACTCGTCCTTGCGATCCTCGCTCGGACGCACGCGCAGGGCCACGTTCGATTGCAGCTCCTTCATGAGCCGATCGCGAAGCTGGCGGCTGGTGACATAGCTCCCATCCTGGCCGACGAAGGGCGAATCGTTGATGCGGAAGAGCATGTCGAGGGTAGGCTCATCGACGCGGATGGGCGGCAGGGCGACGGGGTTGTCGAAGTCGGCAATGGTGTCGCCGATATCGACGTTTTCCAGGCCGACTACCGCGCAGATATCGCCCGCCCGGACCTCGTCCGTCTCCACGCGGCCGAGCCGGTCGAAGTTGTAAAGTTGCGTGATGGTGTCGTCGATGCGCTCGCCCTTGTCCTTGATCAGGGCAATCTTCTGCCCCTTGCGGATCTTGCCGGCAAACACGCGGCCGATGGCAATGCGGCCGACATAGTCGCTGTAATCGAGGGTAACCACCAGCATTTGCAGCGGCCCGGAATCATCGTCCTTGG
Organism: Gemmataceae bacterium; assembly: GCA_035939715.1. Lineage (GTDB taxonomy): Bacteria > Planctomycetota > Planctomycetia > Gemmatales > Gemmataceae > DASZFN01. The sequence continues at coordinate 3,187 of DASZFN010001107.1, forward strand.
GCGGCGGCACGTGATTCATGATCGCGTCAAAGAGCGGCCGGATATCCGTAGCCGGGATGGACAGGTCCGTCGTTGCGATGCCCTGCCGGCCGGAGGCGTAGATGGTGGGAAAATCGAGGGTGGCGTCGTCGGCGTCCAGCTCCACGAACAGATCGAAGACCGCGTTGAGGACCTCGGTCGGCCGGGCATCGGGGCGGTCGATCTTGTTGATGATGACGATGGGCCGCAAACCGCATTCGAAGGCCTTGCGGAGCACGAAGCGCGTCTGGGGCAGGGGGCCCTCGGCCGCGTCCACGAGCAGGAGGGCGCCGTCGGCCATCTTGAGCACGCGCTCGACCTCGCCTCCGAAGTCGGCGTGGCCGGGCGTGTCGATGATGTTGATCTTGGTGCCGCCGACGGTGAGGGCGATGTTCTTGGCCAGAATGGTGATGCCGCGTTGCCGTTCGATGTCGTTGGAATCGAGGATGCAGTCGCCGCGCAGCTCGCTCTCGCGAAACAGACCCGACTGGCGCATGAGCTGATCGACCAGCGTGGTCTTGCCGTGGTCCACGTGGGCGATGATGGCAACGTTGCGAATATCCTGATGCTTCATGCCGGCCAATCTCTAATCTGCGAGCGGGTTTAGCCCGTCGAATTCAAAAGAATGGCAGGTTGAAAACCTGCCCTACGTCCGGAAATACAACTGCCCGGCCGTTGGCCGGGCAGGAGAGAGACGGTTATTATAGACGACAGAGGGCGTTTTCGCATAGCCAACTTGGAGTCCGGTATGAAGTGCTACCTGATTCGCCATGCCGACGCGGTGTCGCTGGGGGAAGGCGGCATCGTCGATGATGCCAGCCGGCCGCTTACTCCTACGGGAGAAAAGCAGTGCCAGCTTGTCGGCCAGGGGCTGGCGCGGCGCGGCATTCGCCTTGACGTGCTGCTTACCAGTCCGCTGCTCCGTGCCCGGGAGACCGCCGCTGCCGTGGCCAGGCACCTGCCGGCGCCGGCGCCTGAAGTGCGCGACTGCCCGCAACTGGCCCCTGGCGGGAAACGCCGCAAGCTGGCCCGCGAACTCGAGACCGCGGGCAAGGAGGCGGTGGGACTGGTCGGTCATCAGCCCGATCTGGGAGAGTTCGCCGCCTGGCTCATCGGCAGCAAGAAGGCCCAGATCGATCTTGCCAAGGCAAGCGTGGCCTGCATCGATTTTGAGGAGGCGATCGGCAAGGGAGACGGCAAGCTGCTCTGGATAGTGACACCGGAATGGCTGGAACGTTGAGCGGGACGTTCAATGATTGCGCTGCGCGGGCGCCTGAGCCGTCTGTGGCTGAATACGCGCCAGGGCGTCGCGAATGGCCGCATGCACAGGGTCTTCGCGCGGCAGCCAGGTTTTCTGGGCAATTTCGACAAGCGGCAGGATCGCGAGAGCCGTGGGCGGCCGAGTCGCCAGCAAAGTAACACTGGCCCAAATAATGGCCTCCCTGGTAGTCAAGATTGCCACCAAGGCGGGGACAGCTGCCCTGGCGGATGGGCCGATTCCGCCCAGCGCCAGGATCACCTCCCGATGAATCTGGACCTTATTGCTCTTGAGCAGAGCGAGCAACGCCGGGACGGCTGGCGCGGCGGCGGGACCAATCTTGCCGAGGGTTCTCACGACGGCTCCCTGGTGCGCCGGCCCCCAGCGCGTGCCAACGGTGGCGAGGCCCGGTTTTTCCAAGAGCTTCAAGAGTACGGGAACCGCCGCTTTGGCGTCCGGCCCCATGTCGCCCAGCGCCTCGAGGGATTGAACACCGGCCAGTCCCTTGGGATCGGTGG
>DASZFN010001108.1:0-4292 GCA_035939715.1 Gemmataceae bacterium
CGGTCTCCGCAACTTCGAAGCCTAGCATCACTTCCTATGCGATTGCCGGCGGTGGCGCCGCCGGCTTGGGACTTGCGGCGTCCATCGTCCAAGCGACCATCGGCACGACCACCGACGCCCACTTTTCGCATGGCGCGAACGTCAGTGCCGGCGGCGGCATCACGGCTCAGGCCCAATTTGTGCCGACTACAAATATCGTGGCCGGGGGCATTGCTGGCGGTTTCCTCGGAATTGGCGCCTCCGATGCTGAAGCAACCCTGGCAAGCAACACCAATGGCTCGGCGCAAACCGGCGCCATCTTATCAGCCGGACAGGCGGTCACCATCGAGTCCACCAGCAATGTCGGTTCGCTCACGGTCAATTCGTTCCAGGGTACGCTGGGAGGTGTCGCGGTCAACGCGGCCGTTGCCCAGGTGGATTCCGCCAACAATGCCAGCGCCTCCCTTGCGTCTGGGGCCGCAGTTACTAGCGCAGCCGCCGTGGACGTGATCGCCATCACGTTGTCGGCCCCCGTGGCTCATGCCTATGGATTAAGTGCCGGCGCCTATGCCCTGGGGGCTACGTCCGCCACCGCGTCTGAAACGGGAACAACCAGAGCCTCCATCGACAGCGCACAAATCGGCGGCAGCGCGCCGGGACAGCAGGTTGGAAGTGTCGCCGTCGTGGCGACAACCAGCGCCCCGGTCGAAGCGGACTCCTGGGCGGCTGCAGCGGGCATCGGCGCAGGATCAATCAACTTCGCCTCCGCGACGGCCGAGCCGACTGTCCAAGCCTATATCGGCAACCAAACGACCATCCTGGTGTCGGCCGTTGTGACGTTGAACGCGGATGCGAAAACCGGAGCCACCACCAATGTCTTCGGCTTGAGCATCGGGCTGCTTACAGCGGGCCTCTGCCAGTCCAACGCCACCGACGCGCCGGGTGTGACGACCTACATTGGCCCTGGCTCTGGTGTCAATGCCGGCGGTGATATCGGCCTGGAAAGCTCGCATAACCTCTTCGGCGGCACAGGGGCGAAGGCAACGGCCGAAGCTCCCGGGGTTGCTCTCGCCGGCTACGCCGGTGCCGACCCCGCGGCTACCGCCGATGCGAGCGTCAACAGCTACGTCAGTCCGGGGGCCAGCATCCAGACCAACGGCAATATTACCATCGGCTCCGATTCCAACAACTACGCAAACGCGGAAGCGGACTCCATAATTGGCGGCATCTTGGGAGCAGGGACGAGTACAGCCACGGCGACGGTGCAAGCGACGACCGGCGCCCTTATGAATGGGACCGTCACTAGTGGGAACAATCTGGTGATCTTGGCGCAAAGCTCGAATGTCGGCCGGGCTGAGGGCGGAGCAGTCAGCGCCGGTCTGATCAATGGCGCGGGCGTGATCACGACCACGAACGTCTCGCCGACAATTCAGGCATCCATCGGAGACGGCAACAATGCCGCTAGCGTGTTGGTTGGCGGCGACGTCAACGTCACGTCGCAAGCGGTCGACAGCGCGGCGGCAGATGCGAACAGCGTGGTCGGCGGAATCGGGTTGGGATTGGGGATCGCAAATGCGTCGGTCAACCTGAGCCCGACCGTGGCCACCTTTATCAGCCAGAACTCCAACGTCACCAGTGCCGGCGGGAGCGTCACTCTGCAAGCGCTGCATAACTACAAGCCGGATGGCTCCCTAATCGGCGGCGAAGGCGCCCAGGCCAGCGCCGGCGCATCGGGAGGGGGAGCGATTTCCGTCCAGAACACGACGGCGACCACAACGGCCAATGCCAACGTCCAGACTCATGTCGATGCCGGCGCCACCATCAACGCCGCCAATAACGTCGTGATGCAGTCGTACTCGGATAACACGGCCAATGGCTCAGCCGACAGCTTTTCGGGCGGCTTGTTCGCTGGCGTTGGCGGCGTGGCTGAGACCGCGTTCGCAAACGGCACTACCAGCGCGTACCTGGGCGGCATCAACGGATTAACGGCTGGCGGTAATCTTACCATCCTGGCGCAGGGGTCGAATTCCACTAGTTCGTTTGCGCAGGCGGCGGGCGCCGGCGTCGTTTCTCTCGATGGCTCGCAGGCCTCGGCAGCCGACAGTCCCGATGTCCTGGCAGCTCTTTCCAGCAACCATCTGGTCAGCGTCGGTGGGACGGCGACTGTCGAGGGGTTGGTTCTGGGAAACGCCAGTGCCGATGCCGAGGGCGAGACCAGTAGTTTTGCAAGCGTCGGGACTTCAAAGGCCTCCGCATCGTGGAGCCCGACAATCGAAGCAAACATCGGAGCGGGTACGGTTTTACAAGCCGGAGGCGACGTTAAGGTTCTGGCATTCGACAACTATAACGAGGCGGGCAACGTCGACAAGACGCGGCAGGCCTACGCCACAGCTACCGCGACGCCGCTCGGTCTCGCCAGTCTCGAGGCCGCGGATATCTCGCTCTCCACCAATTCCAACGTGAATGCCCATATTGGCGCCGGCGCTTCCATATCGGCCGCCTATAACCTCGAAGTCAACGCGCAAGCTTTCAACCAGGTGGGTGGTGCGGTCACTGGCGGGGGAGTCGGCCTGCTGATCAGTTATGGGTCCACAAACGCCCAGGCGGACATGACCAGCCGCACGCTGGCCGGCACCGACGATGCCTCTGGCTCCGCGCCGACCGTTCTCCGTGCCGGCCAGCTCGTGCAAATCTTGAGCGTCACCAATAACGTTGGCAACGTGAATGCCACCGGCTCGGGCGGCGGTCTCATCGGCTTAGGCGGACTGCAAATCGACCTGTTCCTGAACAATCCCTTGATTCAGTCCCGGCTGGGGAACAACACCGCCATCGATGCCAGCAATGCCTTCGTTTGGGTCGGGGCCTTAAATCAGAACCACCTTACGGTGAACGGAAGCCAGACCACCGTTGGCGCCATCGTGAACAACGAGGCCGATGCCAATGCCAGCGCCAAGAATTCCCAGACGCTGGCCGACATTGGTAGCAACGTTCAGGTGAACGCTGCGGCGTTCCTGCTCTCCGCGGCTGACACCGTGGAGAGCAGCGCCAGTAGCTACGCCTACGTGCCGGAGGAGTTGACCGGCAACAACACGGCCGATTCCGAGGCGGACGAGAACACCAATTCCCGAGTGCATATCGGCTCCGGTTCAAGCATCACAGCGGCCGCTTGGCTCAACATCTCTGCCAGCGCCGAGCAGGCGACGACCAACTCGAAAGCCAAGACCCACACCGGCCCCGGCATTGCCGGAAATCTATTCTCTTTTGCCGGCAGCAACAAAAATGTCAATTCCGAGGTCGATACCGACCCTGGTTCGTCGCTCACCGCCGCCAGTGTTACGATCACCGCTGCGCGGCCGCAGACCGGAGGCAACACCTATATCCGCGACGCGGAAACCGACGACCAGACCCTGACCTCTCCGGTCGCCGCCGCCACCAACGAAGTCTGCTCGGTGATCGGGGATATCTTCGGCAACAGCGTCGAATCGGGTTGCACCCAAGTCACGAATTACGTAAACGAGATTATTGGAGCTGGCCAGGAGGTCGTACAGACAGGGGCCGAGAGCGTCACCAACAGCGTCAACCTGAACAGTGACATCACCATCCTCGGCCAAACCCAGCCGACCTTGGTGGTGGACTCGACCGGCAGAATCGTACAGGCGGATGGGATCGCGGTGACCGATGGCGCCAATCCGGTCAACGTGGGCCAGACGGTCACGACCAATACCATCGTCGTCGATCATCTGCTCAATGTTCCGAGTAGCCAGTCCAACTTCCTCAGGATCGACGCCTCCGGAGGTTCGACTTCCGGATTCTCAAACCTCGAAGTGGATGCCTTCGACACGATCGCCATTGAAAACGATTCAACGAAAAATCTCGAATTGCGCGAACTGGACACCTATGACCCCGCGAGCCCGCCGCAACTAAGGGTGACCGCGAACCAAGGGAGCGCCAACTGGACTCATCACACGACGACCCAAGCGATTTCCGGCTCCGTCCATATTAGCAACACCAATCCGGCGAGTGGGGATATTACCCTTCTGGCTCCAATCATTAATCCGGCGGGCGCAACAGTCATTGAGGATGCGGGCGGTAATATCCTGGCGGCCGGCCCGGGCGCGTACATTCAAACGCGTCTGCTCAGTCTTGAGGCCGACAAGGGTTCACTGGGGACGAGCGGCCAGCCGCTCCCCGTTGATCTCCGGATCTCCCAAGGCTTGCCGGCGGGAATTCAGCAAGCCCAAGGCTCACAGGGCGTCTTCTTGAATGTGACGCCAAGCGCGAATTTAGGAACGTCGCTGCAATTCGACGTCGGC
>DASZFN010001109.1:0-2436 GCA_035939715.1 Gemmataceae bacterium
TAAGAGTTTAGCCTCACGACCGGGCCTCCGTTGGCCGGCGGCGCGTCAGGCCGCGGTCGCGGCGGCCAGCAGAGCATGAAAACTGGTCTTGGGGATGGGCCAGCAGTTGGGCTAGGTTGGCGGCATCCAAGGAAGGGTGCCGGTGGATTTTTGCTTCTATCCTCGCCATGAGTATGCCTGCCCGCAGATCGGACATTGTCCGCATCTGGGAGGTGCCGCGCTTTCGACACTCGTCGATGCGGCCAGCGAACAGGGCCGGTATCTGGACATGCTGCACGGTCAGTTGGACTTTGAACGCCAGCAGATTTCCGAGCTGGTTGCGGAAAACGAAGAACTCAAGCGGCAATTGGCGCAGGTCCGACTGGAGTTGAAGCTGGAGCGGCAGCGGAAGTTCGCCTGCGGCCGCGAGGCCAAAGACGACGCCGCGGACAGCCCGGCACCCGGTCGTGGCAACGACAAAACGCCGGGGAAGCGAGGAGCTCCGGTCGGACATCCCGGCTGGTTCCGCCCCACGCCGACGCAATACGACGAGCTCATTCCGGTCGCCCCTCCTGTAAAATGCCCGCATTGCGGGGGCGAAGTGCGGAGCTTCCCGAATTACGAGCCGCACGACCACCTTCAAGAAGATATGGTGGACAACGTGCATCAGGTCGTGATCTATCGTCATACGGCCGGACGCTGCCGCGCCTGCCGCCGCTGGGTGCAGCAAGCCGGCCCGGGCGAAATCCTGGGCAGTCGCATTGGCCCGCGAATGCGGGCCTTGGCCATGTATTTGCGAAACACCATCGGCATCAGCTACCGCAAAGTGCCGCAGGCGCTGGAAGAGCTGTTCGGATTCTCTTTTGTCCCCGCCTCCTTGATCGCATTTGAGAAAGTTCTGGCCGAGCAAGCCGACCCCCTGGTCGATGACATCGCCAAAAAAATCGGCAGCAGTGACGGCGCGGTGCATGCCGACGAAACCTACTGGACGCTCAACGGCGAACGTGCCTATTACTGGCTGCACGCGACCACCCAGTACGTTCATTTTCAGTTTGATTCATCGCGTGCAGGGGAGGTCTCGCGCAACGTCCTGGGAAACGATTTCACGGGCACTCTGGTCACCGATTGCTACTCCGGTTACCACGCGCATCAAGCGGGGGCGAAGCAAAAGTGCCTGGCTCACGTGGCGCGACGGGCCCACGAATGGCAACCGTTGACGGCGGCAGGTTCCGCCGATTTCATTTTTTTCGAGGACCTGAAACAATGGGTCAAACGCGGTTGTCAGTTTCATCGGCGGCGCGGGCTCCACGAGTTGTCGCCGGGGGAATTGACGAGCGAAGCCGCCTGGCTGCGCGATGAATTGTCGCGCTTGGAAGGTTGCCCGCTGGCGCATGAAAAGGCGCTGACGCTGCAAGCGAGGCTTCAACGACATCACGACGAGTGGCTGGTGTTCGTGGACGACCCGCGCGTTCCTCCCACGAACAATTTGGCCGAGCGCAAGTTGCGGCCGTTGGTGGTGCTGCGCAAGATCACCTTTGGCCATCGCACGGAGGCCGGGGCTAAGCGGATGGCGCGGATTATGACCGTGCAAGAGACGGCCAAAGCCCACGGCCACAAGGCGAGCGATTTCTTCTACTACCTGCAAACGCATTCCGCAGCCCGTTCTCTGCGACATCTCTACAGCGGGCCTTAATCGCGGCGCTGGCGACCAACTGCGGCGGGCGGATCGTCGATCCCCGCGCGGGCCATGACCCCTTTCGCCAGTCAGGCGAAGGGTTCTGCGCGGCAGCAGCTTCCACCGCGGCTGCCGGCAAAATCCTTTTCCGATTTCGCACATATTCGCTGCTGCGCGCTTCCGGCCATCGAGCGCGCCCGCTGGACCAGGCTTCCTGCCAGGACGCCACTCACCGGCAGGGCAAGTGCCGTCGCGTTTCTCCCCGTCGCCTGCCCGCGCCGCTTGGCCGGCCATTCAACACGGTCAGGGAACTAAACTGTTACCATACAACCCAGGCATATAAAGGGGACAGGTCCAATTATTGACAAAAGCGGCAGGAAAGGTTAGCTTGGCAGCATGCCAAGAAACGCGCGACTCGCGCCCGGCGGGATGCTGTTTCATGTTTTGAACCGAGGTGTGGGCAGGATGCGACTGTTCCTCAAAGATGGCGACTTCGAAGCCTTCGAGCGAATCCTCGCCCAGACGCTCGAAACACGGCCGATGCGGATTCTGGCGTATTGCCTGCTGTCGAATCACTGGCACCTGGTGCTTTGGCCGGAACACGACGGCGACCTGTCCGAGTTTTTGCGCTGGCTCACGGTGACCCACACCCAGCGCTGGCACGCCCACTACCACACTACCGGAACCGGCCCGGCCTACCAGGGTCGGTTCAAGTCATTCCCGGTCCAGGAGGACGATCACCTGCTGACGGTCTGCCGTTACGTCGAGCGCAACGCGTTACG